>JBEKTR010000063.1:0-15078 GCA_049515835.1 Terriglobales bacterium | reverse complement strand
GCGAGCGCACCTCCGAGAGCATTCATCACATCGTCACCAATGTTTTCGCCCCGCTATTTTTCGCCAGCATTGGACTCCACACCAATTTCGTCAAGAATTTTAATCCCTCGCTCACCGCCATCGTCATCGTTATCGCCTGCCTCGGCAAAGTTTTGGGTGCGGGCTGGGGCGCACGCCTTGGCGGGATGGACATGCGCACATCCATTGGCGTCGGCTTTGCCATGAACGCCCGCGGCGCCATGGAAATGATTCTCGGCATCCTCGCTCTGCAAGCCGGACTCATCCATGAACAAATGTTTGTCGCGCTCGTCGTTATGGCGCTGTTTACTTCGCTCATCTCCGCGCCAATCATCCGGATGATTCTGCAAGGGAAGAAATCGATAAGCCTAAAAGACGTGGTCACCAGTCAGCTCTTTCTCCCCAACCTTACGGCTGACACAAAGAATGGCATCATCCGCGAGATGTGCGCCGTCGCCGCACCACTAGTCGGCAATGCACCCGAACGCTTCGAGCGTTTAATTAACGAACGCGAACGCGTTGCCAGCAGTGGATGGCGCAACGGCGTCGCCGTTCCTTACGCTCGCGTGGATGGGCTATTGCGTCCGGTGGTTGTGATTGGAAAAACTGAAAAGGGCGTGGACTACGACGCTCGCGACGGCCGCCCTTCAAAATTGATCGTGATGATCCTCACGCCTGACGCTAAGTCTCAGCAGGATCTTCTCGCCGACGCTGGACAACTTTTCAGTCAAAAAGAAATTGTCGATCGCACGCTCGCCGCCAAGAACTTCGTGGAGTTGGTCGCAGTGTTGAATGCACCGGTGAAGTAAATTACGGCGTCACTTTCCCCGTACTCAAATAATCCTGCGGAGGCACGCCGAACGCATCCGCCACGCGGTTGAAGAATGCAAACATCGCCGTGATGTACACCGCCTCCGCAATCTGATCTTCCTTCCATCCCAAATCGCGCAGTCTCTGCACATCTTCATGGGTTGAGCGATAGGCCGCTTTCGTCACGAGTTCGACATACTCCATCAATCCGCGTTCCGCCGGAGTGAGTTCAGCCTCATCGAGCTTGCCCTCCAGCACCGCCGCTACGCATTTTTCAGTCGCTCCCTGAGCACGCAGGAAGTAGGCGTGACTGTCCAGTCAATACGGACAGCGATTTAGAAAAGAAACATAGCTGGCAATCATCTCTTTGTGACGCCGAGAGAGATGCCCTTCGGAGAAATGGATCGTGTTGGAAAATTCGACAACTTGCTTTAAGAAATCGGGCCGCGCCCCAAAGCATTTGATAATGCCCGGAACCTGCTTGCGCCCTGACCCAGAGCGCCAAAAATCATACGCAGCAGCGGTTTCGCCGGTGGCTTCGGCATCTTCCGTGATCTTAATTTTCGTCGGCTGACTTCCGCCCGGGTTTTTCTTTAAAACTGATTCGTCGCTCATAACGTCTCGCTCATGCACTTCGCTTCAATACAGCATAAACCGGCCATCCCGCTAGCACGACCGCTGCCCCCAACAAGGGTTCGCGCAACCCGTGCATCAGCAATAACGCCAGCAGCAAGGCGACTAACAGCAAAAACACCACCGGAGTCACGGGATACCCCGACGTCATCACGACATCAACCGCGTCGCGTCCTCGCCGCCGCGCAACAAACAACCCGGCAACTGTCAGCCCTAAAAACACCACCGCGCTAAAAATAAAATAACCGAGTATCTGCTGGAACGATCCCAACAACACGAGCGCTGACGCAACCGCCGCTTGAATCAAAATCGCATTCATCGGAGTTCCAAATCGCGGATGCAACTTCGCTACGGCCGGAACAAACAATCCATCCTGCGCCATGGCGTAGTAAACCCGCGGAACACTCAGCACAAACGCCGCCAAGCCGCCGACAACGCAGACGACGACGATCGCGGCAAGAATAATGCCTCCAGCCTTCCCAAAAAGAATTTCTCCCGCCTGTGCCACGAACGCATCATTCGAAGTCACCTTATCCAACGGGATCAAATACACGAACACCGCGCTGACCAGGATATAAACCGCCGCCACAATCACCACACCCAAGGCCATGGCACGGGGTAGCGTTCTCGCTGGATCGCGCACCTCGCCGGCCATTTTGCTCACGTCCCACCAGCCGCCGAACGAAAAGAACGCCGCGACCATCCCGGCACCCAGCGCGGATCCGAGCGGTAAAGAGCCTGCTCGCTGCGCGACAAACGGCGAGAAATTGCCCCACATACCCAAATGAAAGGCGAACGCCCACACCACCAGCACTCCGAGTACACCGAGCTTAAGCCATGTCACCCAGCGGAGAAATCCCGCGCTCACGCGAATGCTCAAGATATTCATTAGGCATAGCGCAAGAATCAAAATCACCGCCGCCAGCTTAATGACCGGCGAAGTCCATTGAAAAATGTACGCGGCATACGCAGCCGTTCCCGTCGCCAGCGCCGCAGTCAGTCCCGGATCGAGCACCAGCAGGCACATCCAGCCATAGAGAAAAGCGACGCGCGAACCCAACGTTTCATGCAGATAAACATACGTTCCGCCGGGGCGCGGAAACCGTCCTGCCAGTTCTCCATAGCAGAGCGCGCCGCTTAATGTCATTCCCGTCACAACCAGCCATATCACCAGCAACCAAAATGGAGACCCCACCGACTTCGCCATTGCCGCCGGCGTCAAAAATATTCCCGCGGCAATCACTTCCCCGGCAACCACCGCCGTTGCCGAGGCCAGCCCGAGCCGTCGTTCAAGTTCTGCGCCAGCCGGTTTTTCTGCAACAGTTGCCATAGAAATATGCCGAACCGCAAGCCTGCAACAGTTCCGCCGTCCCCGTCAATCGTATGAATCCATTACCCCAAAACCGCCTCCGGCATCTAACGGGTATAATCGTGCATACGTCGTCATCTTTGGAGGAAGTGCATTTATGGAATCCCGCGAGAGCGGCTTTTGGCTGCGGCTGAAAGCTCACCGTCTGGCCTATACCCTGACCATCCTGGCCACGCTGTCCGTCGGCATTTTGCTGGGCACCGTCATTTCGAAAACCGTGCGCGGACAGGAAAGCAAAAAGACTTCCTCGGCTGACGCCACTCCTCTGACCATTCCCTCGCCGCAGCAACTCTCCAACCAGTTCTCGCAGATTGCCAAACAGTTGGAGCCCAGCGTCGTCAACATTAACACCGAATCCATCATCAAGAATCCGCATCGCCGCCGTGGTCCGGGCGACGACCCCGACGCGAACCCTTTCGACGATTTCTTCGACCGGTTTTTCGGCGGCCAGGGGGGACAGGGCCAGGGTCAAGCTCCCGGCACCATGCGTGAACGCTCGCTCGGTTCCGGCGTGATCGTTGATCCCAAAGGATACATCGTCACCAACCGCCACGTCGTAGAAAAGGCCGACCGCATCCGCGTGAAAATTGAGGGCGAAGCTCCCGGCGTTCTGCACGACGCAAAACTAATCGGCATGGACCAGGAAACCGATCTCGCTGTGATTAAGATTGAATCGGACCATGCCCTGCCCGTCGCCAAGCTGGGCAACTCGGATGGCATGCAAGTCGGCGATTGGGTCCTGGCCGTCGGCAGCCCCTTCGGCTTGTCTGAGACCGTGACCGCCGGCATCGTCAGCGCTAAAGGCCGCAACATCGTGCCCCAGCGCCAGTTCCAGTCTTTCATTCAAACGGATGCCGCAATCAATCCCGGCAACTCCGGAGGCCCTCTGGTGAACATGGCCGGAGAAGTCATCGGCATCAACACCGCCATCCTCTCAGACACAAACGCTTACGCCGGCGTAGGTTTCGCGCTTCCTTCCAACACCGTCGCCACGGTTTACAACCAGCTCGTCGGTCCCGAACATCGCGTAGCCCGCGGCTCCATCGGCATCACTTTTGACGCGCAGGAGAATCCCGCCATCGCCCGCGTTTACGGCACCGGCAGCGGCGTCACCATCTCCGATGTCGTCCCCGGCAGCCCCGCCGACGAAGCCGGCTTAAAAGTTGGCGACACCATCACCGCCGTGGACGGCAAAAACATCAAGACGGGTGATGAACTCGTTGCCGACATTGCCAGCCGCAAGCCGGGCAGCAAGGTCAATCTCAGCTACGTGCGCAATGGCAAGAACCAGACTGCCAGCGTCACTGTAGCGGATCGCGCCAAGCTGTTCGCGGCACGCCTCGGCGATGAAGAGAACAACGGCGAAGAGAGCGCGCCCAAAGAAGCCAAACTCGGCCTGACTGTCCGCGCCATTACCAGCGACATGGCCGACAAACTCGACATCACCGCTGGCAAAGGCGTTATCGTTCAAGATGTAAAAAACGGATCCTTCGCCGACGATGTCGGCCTCACGCGGGGCGATGTGATTCTTGAAATCAATAAGCAGCCCGTGAATAACGAAGCTGACTTTAACCGCGTTGCCTCCGCCCTAAAAAGCGGGCAGGACGTCGTGTTCCTCGTCCGCCAGCGCGGCGCCGGCAACCAGGACGGTACCATCTTCCTGGCCGGAACACTTCCGTAACCCGGCGGAAACTATGGGCACTTGGCACTTATGAGCGCATCAGCGATCATTAAATAGGTTCATTAGTGCCACGTTGTTTTGAGGTGAATATTGCTTCTGCGCTACCGGCGAATAGTCGCGCTTAACCTATTTATTTTGATGGGGATAGCTGCATGCGTCGCAGCCGATTCCTCGACCGGTTCCGCGACCACGACGCCACCTAAGAAGAAGCCGCCCGCGCATCACGCCACAACCCGCAAGACTTCATCACACGGAAAAAGCGGGCACCACTCGGGCAAAGCATCTCGCGTTCATGGCCAGCAGAAAATCGACCCTCAACGCGCTCGCAGCATTCAGGAAGCTCTGATTCGCGATCACTATCTCTCCGGCGAGGCGACCGGCACTTGGGACGCGAATTCGCAACGGGCCATGGAAAAATTCCAGGCCGACAATGGCTGGCAGACCAAAGAAATTCCCGATTCGCGCGCACTCATCAAGCTTGGCCTCGGCCCCGATCAGCAGCACTTGCTCAATCCGGAAAGCGCGATGACCACTCCTGAGAAGATGCGGCCTCCCGCGCAGGCCAAAGCGCAACCCACTCCTTCAACCACTCCCGCTTCCACCCCCGCGCCCGCGGCTAGCGACACTTCATCGCAAAATTAGCGGATTAGAATTCATCTTGTCATCCGAAGGGCCCCGCCTTCACAAGCGGATCGAGGGCTCTTTGCGCGTAGATCCTGACTCTAACCACATTGTCATTCCGACTGCCCTTTAGGGCCGAGGAATCTGCTCTTGTATGATCGCCTTCGCAGACTATACCCCGGTAATGCACATCTGGGCGCTTTCGCGATCTGTTGTTGTGCTACTTTTAGACAACGGAGGAACCATGTGCCGAAAACTTTATTTTCTTGCTTTGGTTACGCTATGCACGCTTTGCTTGCTCACGTGGCCGGGCAAGCGCGTGCAGGCGTTCCCCTCGGGTGAGGAATCGTCCATTCCGGTTTGCGGTACCGGCACGCTCGCCGGTTACATCGGCACTACGTGTTCGCAGCCGCCCACGGTTTTTCACTGGATTTCCTACTCCTGCACCAGTACGCCCGCCAGCATCTGCGAACGTCTTGGAAGCAATGGCGACAAGCTTCACGTCCGCCTCGATCCGAACGGCGCAAATACTCTGCTGGTGGGGGGAACTCATCTTTGGGATGTTACCGCAGGCCAGAGCGTGGATATTGTGATCCGCGGCTCGGTCTATAACGCGAACGTCAACCTCACCTGGCCTCATTTCTACCCCGGCCAGCGCGCCCAATCCGGCGACGGAACCGAAGAAAATATCACCACCATCGAGTGCGGCGAGAATTGCATTTCGAATAACGGCGTGAGTTCTTATCTTTGCACCGGCCAAAGCCCCGATATGAATTGCGCCGACCAGCCGAAAATCAGGCCCTATTTCCAGTCAGGTGTAGCGAAATTTCAACTCACCGGCCCGGATTCTCCCTATCCATTCTCCGTTGAAATCAAGCTCAATGGAGGGTCATCAGGAACCGCGACCCTTCGTTCACTCGGCCTGCACATTTGCGACTTCAAGCGCGGAATTGGGTGCAAGTAGGTTTAACCCGTTGCGGCACGTCAGCTTAAGAGGGCTAGCAAAATGCAACTTCGGGGAAGTACGGCAGCGCCGTTCCCTGCACAATCGCCCGTGGATTATCCTCCACCAGCGCCTTCGCGACCTCGGCCCCATAGACTTCAGCCACTTCCTCCCGCGCGCCGGATAAATTAGGCACCCGCCGCTTCGCATCATGCGCATCCGTCGCCAGCACATGCACGGCATTCTGCTTGAGCAGCCATTGGGCTGTACGCCACGCGGTCTCACCCCAGAATCCCGTCACCGCCGACGCCGTCACCTGCACCGCGCAACCCAACCCAATCCACCGCAGCACCCGTCGAGGATCGCGCTGCAAAATCGGATTTCTCTCCGGATGCGTCAGCACCGGTGTGATTCCGTGCGCCGATAAATTCGTAAAGCATTCATCTATGTTTGCGGGAAAGCTGAAGTCGCTTAACTCCACCAGCAGATACTTGCGCCCTTCAATCGTGTAATACTCCGGCCGCACCATCAGGTCTTGCAGATTGTCATAGGACAAATGAAAGTCGCACCCCAACCCAATCTGTGGAGATTTTCCCACTTCCATTTGCAACCGCCGCCGCACATCGCTCAAATATTGCCGGTCATAGCGATAGCGTTCGTTTGCATGCGGCGTGGCCACGATGTATTCAATGCCGTCCGCAACCGCCATGCGGCACATCTCCGCCGACATCTCCCAAGACTTCGAGCCGTCATCCACTTCCGGAAGAATGTGACAGTGAATATCAATCATGATCTTAGCGATATCAGGATTGTAACTGTAGGCTCGCAACCAGGTTTGGACAGCGGCCACCAAATCCATCTCTAAGCGCCAGTATCACCCCCGCCGATGGAACTCTGTGAGCAGGCCGCCGGGGAGCAGGACGTAGATGAATTACGTCTCAGTTAGTCCTGGAGATTGATCGCTTGCTCCAAGATAAACAGGATAGGCTCCGACAGCTTCGGGGAAAAAAAGAGTAAATGACACATTGACTTTTGTCTTTTTATTCGCCAACCTCGAGACTGGCATCTGCATCGAAGGTGGCTTAATCGACTCAAAGCGAAGAAGCCATAACAACAATCATGCCTCAGTCTTCTAACCCGGCAATACCCCTCCGGAAGTTTGGACGGGCTGATGTCCAAATCTCGGCACTCGGATTTGGCGGCCATCATTTGGGGGGAGCACCCGATGAAAAAACAGCCGTCGAAATGGTTCAGCAGGCAGTCGACGGTGGAATTACATTTTTCGACAATTGCTGGGAGTATCGCAGGGGCAAAACCGAAATATGGATGGGTGCCGGCTTAAAGGGCCGTCGGGACAAGGTGTTTCTGATGACCAAGACTTGCCCTCACGGCCGCGACGCCGGCCTCGCGCTCTCCATGCTCAATGAATCTCTACGCCGCCTGCAGACCGATCATTTGGATCTTTGGCAAGTTCACGGCATGGCATTCGACAACGATCCGGCGCTCTTCATTCGACCGAACGGAGCTGCGGAAGCTTTGGAAAAAGCCAAAAAAGACGGAAAAGTCCGTTTCGTGGGGTTTACCGGCCACCACCATGCCAAAGTTCATCTCGGTATGTTGGAAACCGGGTTTCCATTTGATGCGGTCCAAATGCCGCTGAACGCCTTCGATGCCAACTTCAAGAGCTTCGAGAAGCAGGTGCTCCCAGAATTGAACAGACGTGGTATCGCGGCATTGGGGATGAAGCCTTTCAACGGCCACGGGGAGGCAATCGAAGATGGTGTTGTTACTGCCGAAGAAGCCCTGCGGTACGCCATGAGCCTCCCCGTCGCTACGACCATCACCGGCATGGACAGCTTGGAAGTGCTCCACCAGAACCTGCAAATTGCTCAGAATTTCAAGCCGTTCTCGGAATCTGAAATGCAGGAACTACGTGATCGATGCAAGCAAGACGCCTCAGATGGCCGGTATGAGCTTTACAAGTTGTCTCTGAAGTTTGATAACCCGGAGGCAAGGCTGGCTCATCACTTTCCTCTGGATACCGAGCAGTCCGAGGTCAAGGACATGCTGGGTGCTCCGCAAAACACGGGCCATCCATTTCCGGAGAAGCAGTTTTAGGGCAAGAGAACCGTGACTGAGTTTTTCGAATGGAATCGCCGGAGGTTCATCAAAAGCGCGGCCTTTGTTGGGGCGGCGCCTCTCGTCTATGGGGGAAACATGGCGCAGCGGCAAACTATTTCATCGCAACGCGATCTTCAGGGCCAGGTCCCCCGGAAGCCTCTCGGGCGCACCGGGGTGCAGGTTTCAGCGATGGGACTGGGTGGCTATCATCTCGGTTCCGCGGAGACAGATCAGGCAGCCAATGAAATTGTAGCCAAGGCCATCGATTATGGCGTCAATTTTTTTGACAACGCCTGGGAATATCACGATGGCCTGAGCGAAGAACGTCTCGGAAAAGCACTGAGGGGAAAGCGTGATCGGGCCATTGTCATGACCAAGGTCTGTACCCATGGTCGCGAGAAAAAGATCGCGATGCGCATGCTGGAGGAATCACTTCGGCGACTGCAAACCGATCATTTAGACGTTTGGCAAATTCACGAAGTCGTCTATGAAAATGATCCTGACTTGATTTTCGCTCCGAACGGCGCCGCCGAAGCGCTGCTGGCAGCGAAGCAACAGGGAAAAGTTCGTTTCATCGGATTCACGGGACATAAAGATCCCGAAATCCATTTGAAGATGCTGTCTCATGATTTTCCCTTCGACACCATCCAGATGCCCCTCAATTGTTGCGATGCTACGTTCCGCAGCTTCGAGACTCAAGTTTTGCCCGAAGCGAATCAACGTGGTCTGGCGGCGCTGGGCATGAAGAGTCTTGGCGGAAGTGGTGAACTGGTAAAATTCGGCGCCATTACCGCCGAACAAGGTTTGCGCTATGCCATGAGCTTGCCGGTCGCGACCACCATCAGTGGAATTGATGGCATGCAGGTTCTCGATCAAAACCTCCGTGTCGCGGTCAACTTTCAGCCTCTTGACGCCTCCCAAATGCAGGGCCTGCGCGATCAGTGCCGGCAAGTGGCCGCAGATGGTCATTTGGAATTGTTCAAGATGACCACCAAATATGACGGCAAAGTGGGGCGCGAACAGCACCACTTCCCTACTGTGGAGCAACTACCCCTCTAGTGATTAAACACCCACGTCAACTCATCAAGCTAGTTCAGGCCATTGAGGATTGAGCGATGGGTCGGAATGCATGATTGCGTAAAAAGAAGCCACATGGGATATAGCCCCGTCGCCGTGCTAGCAGAGAGTCTTGACAAACAAATCGGCGAGGTCTTAGATGTAAGCATCTTTACGTCGTCGAATTAAGTTGTTGAACGGATGCGGAGGTCCTTTTCGATGCAGACGTCCCGCAGAGACTTCTTCAAGGCGGCAACGGTCGGTGGCGTGGCCGCGACCATCTTCGGCTTTGATCTCAAGCCTGCTTATGCTCAGCTCAAAGAATTAAAGATTGCGCGAGCTGCCGAAACGCGTTCGACTTGCCCTTATTGTGCGGTGGGTTGCGGAGTTCTCATCTACACCATCGGCGATAAGGCCAAGAACGTGACGCCGCAAGTCGTCCACGTAGAAGGCGATCCGGATCACCCGACTAATCGTGGAACGCTGTGCCCGAAGGGCTCGTCGCTGGAGCAGGACATTCTCAATCCGCGGAGGCTTACCAAGCCCCAAGTTCGTCGCCCCGGCGGGACGGAATGGCAGGACATCTCCTGGAATGACGCGCTGAATGAGATTGCACAATGGACCAAGAAAACGCGCGACAATTCGTTTGTTGAGAAAGACGCGAACGGTCGCACCGTAAACCGGTGCGAAGGAATTTCGTTTATCGGCGGTTGCACAGACACGAACGAATTCAATTTTTTGGCCGTTAAGGCCATGAGGGGGTTGGGCTTGGTTTATCTAGAAAACCAAGCCCGTGTTTGACACGGCCCCACGGTCTCAAGTTTGGGACCAACTTTCGGACGAGGGGCCATGACCAATGGCTGGATCGACATCAAAAACACCGACATGATGTTGATCATGGGCGGCAATCCCGCCGAAAACCATCCCTGCGGCTTCAAGTGGGCGATGGAGGCGAAACGCAACCGCAATGCCAAGCTCATTTCGGTTGACCCACGATTCACGCGCACTTCTTCAACCGCTGATCTTTTCCTGCAAATTCGGGCCGGCACTGACATTGCATTCCTTGGCGGCCTGATTCGCTATGCCATCGAGAACAATCGCATTGCCAGGGAATATCTCGTTAACTACACCAACGCCGCCTTCATTGTGAAGGAAGGTTTCAAACTTCCGGAAGATGGCCTCTACTCCGGGTTTAACGCGGCTACAGGTAAGTACGATCTATCCACCTGGAACTATGAAGGAGTGGCAGGTACTGGCGGGGGCGCTGGTTCGGGTGGAGCAAGCGGTCATGCGCCGGAACCAGAGCCGGGAAAAGTCGGAGGGGCGACGCCACCTCCTGCTTTGCCACCGAATATTGCCTATGACTTGACGCTGCAACATCCGCGGTGCGTCTTTCAATTAATGAAGCAGCAGTATTCGCGATACACGCCGGAAACAGTCGAGCGGATCACAGGCATACCCAAGGACCAATACCTGAAGGCGGTCGATCTATTTACCTCCGTCCGAAAAGATGGCGACATGAAGAAAGTTGCCACGATCATTTATGCCGTGGGCTGGACGCAGCATACTTTCGGAACCCAGATCATCCGTACCGCCGCGATGATCCAACTTCTGCTGGGCAACGTTGGCAGAGCGGGCGGCGGGGTCAATGCACTGCGTGGGCACTCGAATATTCAGGGCGCCACGGACAGGGCGGGGCTATACGACTCGCTGCCGGGATATCTCAAAGCGCCCGTTCCTGACGACACAGACTTGGCTGCATTCCTGAAGCGCACCACGCCGGCGGCATCCAAGCCCGAGCCGTGGAATTCCATGAACTACTACGCGAATACGCCGAAATTCATGGTGTCGTTACTTAAGGCGATGTATGGCGACGCGGCCACAAAAGAAAACGGATTCGGATTCGATTATTTGCCCAAACCCGGTGGAGATAGCTCCTGGACCCACATCTGGGATGACATGTATAACGGGAAAATCAAGGGTATGTTCGCGTTCGGAATGAACGGCGTGATGATTGGCCCCGACACCAACAAGAACATCAATGCGCTAAAGAAAGCCGACTGGCTCGTGGTCGGCGAGATTTACGAAGACGAGACCAGCGAGTTCTGGAAAGCGCCGGGAATCACGAAGGAAGAACAGACGACTATCAATACCACGGTTTACCGGTTGCCCTGCGCGGGCTTTGCCGAAAAAGACGGCAGCATGACTAACTCCGCGCGCTGGGTCACTTGGAAATACGCCGCGGTCCCTCCTCCGGGACAAGCCCGTCTCGACCAGGACATCATTGCGCAGATTTTCCTGAAAGTTCGCGATCTCTACAAGAAAGAAGGCGGAAAATTCCCCGACGCAATTCTGAACCTCAATTGGGCCTATGCGGATGCGGCCCATCCTCCACTTTCGCAAGTAGCAATGGAACTTAACGGCAAGGCTCTTGCCGATTTAAGAGACGATACGACTGGACAGGTAATCAAAGCTGGCCAACAATTGCCGGGATTTGCTTGGCTGAAGGACGATGGCACTACGATGTGCGGCAATTGGATTTATTCCGGCATGTGGACAGAAGCCGGATCGCAAGTCCAGCGGCGAGGCACCGAAGATCCTTCTGGCATGGGCGTTTTCCCCAACTGGGCGTGGTCGTGGCCGGCAAACCGGCGTGTGCTTTACAACCGCGCATCATGCAACACGGAAGGAAAGCCATGGGATCCAGAACGAAAGCAAATCTGGTGGAACGAGGCGGCCGGGAAGTGGGTCGGCAACGACGTTCCCGACTTCAAGCCTGACTCGCCCCCGAAAGATCATATGGGGCCGTTCATTATGAACCCAGAAGGCATCGGGCGATTGTTCGCGCCCATTGGCGTGCTTGCGGATGGGCCGTTCCCCGAGCATTACGAACCGATCGAAAGCCCCATCAAGAATCCGCTGCACCCCGATCAATCAAGTAATCCACTGGTGAAAAAGTTCAACACACCTTACGACAAGTTTGGATCACCGGATGAATACAACATCGTCTGCACGACCTACCGGCTAACCGAGCAATATCACTATTGGACAAAAAATAATCCGATGAATGTTCAACTGATTCCGGAGCCGTTCGTCGAAATTCCCGTGGAATTGGCGGACGAAAAAGGAATTCGAGGTGCAGACAAGATTAAGGTCATCAGCGCGCGGGGAACCTATGTCGCGAAAGCCTTTGTCACCCGCCGGTTGAAGCCGATGATGATCGACGGCAAAAAGGTCTATCAAATCGGCTTGCCGATTCATCAGGGCTTCCGCGGCATTGGCGAAGATGAAGGCAGAAATGCGCGGACACCGGCAAATTTGCTGACGCCCGCCGTCACCGACCCGAATGCCCACACTCCGGAGTCCAAGGGCTTTCTGGTGAAAGTGGAGAAGGCATAGAACATAAAAGAAGCATAGCCATGGAGCAATAATGAGTCAGGCTTCAACAGAGATTGTCCGGATTTCAGGGCATGCCGGGTCAGTGGCGGGTGCCGGGTTGAACCGCGAATACCAGGTCTGCAAGCTGGTGGATACGACCACTTGCATCGGCTGTAAAGCGTGCGAAGTGGCATGCCTGGAATGGAACGGCTACACCTTCACCGAAACCAGTTTTGATAATTCCTATCAGACCATGCCGGAGACGGCATGGAACTACTGGAACCTGATTAAATTCAACGAACACGAGCGCTCTGACGGCGGCATGATGCTGCTGATGCGCAAAGACCAGTGCATGCACTGCGCAGATCCCGGCTGCCTCGTGGCTTGTCCAGCCGACGGCGCCATTGTGCAATATGCCAATGGAATTGTTGATTTTCAGGAAGCGAACTGCATCGGCTGCGGTTATTGCATGACCGGTTGCCCGTTCAATATTCCTAAGTTCAGTCCGGCATCGCGCAAGGTTTTCAAATGCACGCTCTGCAACGACCGTGTATCACAAGGACTCGAACCCGCTTGCATCAAGGCCTGCCCCACCGGCTGCCTGCATTTTGGAACAAAGTCGGAAATGAAAGAACTGGCGGAAACCCGCGCGACGCAACTGCGCGACAACTCGGGCTTCCCTGATGCGGGAGTGTACGATCCGGAAGGAGTCGGCGGAACGCATGTAATCTACGTGCTGCACGATGCAAAGAATCCTGAGCTATACGGCGGTTTGCCGAAGAACCCGCAAATACCGTGGTCGGTGCGCCTATGGAAAGGACCGCTGAAGTGGCTGGGAAATGTGGCGATGGTTGGCGGCATTGTCGGCATGGCATTGCACTACATGCGATTTGGTCCGAAGAAAGAAGAACCAATTCCGCCTGACGTGCATGGAAACCCTCCGAAAGACATTCCTCCGGATAATGAGAGGCGCGTATGACGACCGGAGCCGTAGCACGCCCGAAGGCAGCCACCGAAGAAGGAAAGGTAATTGAACGCTACACGATGGTTGAACGGATCAATCACTGGATCGGCGCATTCTCCTACATCTACTTATTAATGACAGGCCTTGCCTTCTGGTCGCCTTATCTTTATTGGTTGGCTGCGGTCGTGGGGGGTGCTCCTACGGCCAGATTCTGGCATCCCTGGTTCGGACTGGTCTTTACGGCGTCGCTCTTTTGGACGTTTGTGCAATGGCGTCGCGACATGGAAATCGATGACGACGATCGAGCTTGGGCGAAAGCGATTCCAGACTACATTCAAAATGAGGATGAAAAGCTACCTTCCGTCGGCAGGTTCAACTACGGACAGAAACTTTTTTTCTGGGGAATTTTCTATGGCGTGATTTTGTTAGTGCTTTCTGGGGTAGCTATGTGGTTCACCGAAACGCTGTCTTGGAGCTTTAGGTTTGTCCGTTATGCAGCAATTCTCGTTCATGCCAGCGCCGCCCTCATCACCATCGGGCTGTTCCTCATCCATGTGTATATGAGCGTTTTTCTTGAAGAAGGCAGTTTTGGTTCCATGGTAACCGGTTACGTGACTCGAGCCTGGGCATGGACGTTCCATCGCAAGTGGTTCTTTGAGGTCACCGGCCGATCGCAACCCAAGCCGCAAGCCAAGTAATGATTCCTGCCAAGTGGGACCGCCGCATCCAGCGCGCCACAGAGCTAAGTTCTGCCTATCCATTTGCCGCGGAAGGACTGCAATTTTATGTGCGCGTCGCTACGTTTCAGAAAGGCCTCTACGAGAAGTTACAGAAAGCCCTCGCGGACTCTCCAAAGACTCCTCCGGATCGTCCCTTGAAGGATGAACTTGATCTTTTTCTTCTTCTGCCGAATTTTTCCGCATTTCTATCCGTGATCCGGCAAATTGCCCCTGCCCTGCTTGCGAAGTCCGCCGCTGAATTAAATCAAAAAGGACCCGCGGGATGGCAGCATGCGATTGAGGATTTCTGGTGCCGAGATCAGGATTTCGCAACCGTCCACAACGGGGAACAAGTTCCAAAGGGCATTGCTGATTCTTCTGAACACCTCCTGGCTTGGACTTTTCTTCAACCCTACGCGGAATATCTTGCCGATCACCGGGAGACCGAGGTTCTAGACGGCACTCCGTCAACTTGTCCACTGTGCGGAAGCAGACCCATCGTCGGCGTATTACGGCGAGAGGGAGACGGCGCGAAGAAGTCGCTAATCTGCATGCTTTGCGCGCATGAGTGGAATTTTAGAAGAATTTACTGTCCCGCATGCGGAGAAGAAAGAGAGCCCCAGATGGCTTATTATTCCGCGCCGGAGATCGCGCATGTTCGCGTCGACGTCTGCGACACCTGCCACACTTATCTAAAGAGCATTGATTTGACTAAGACAGGACTGGCGGTTCCTGTTGTAGATGAACTCGCGACGATCCCTTTGG
>JBEKTR010000062.1:0-15084 GCA_049515835.1 Terriglobales bacterium | reverse complement strand
CAACGGGAACCGGGCAGTGGACGGAAATAATCCTCTACTCTTTTTCGATTCGTGGCTTGGACGGAGGAACGCCCCTGGCTGCCCTGGTTTTCGACGCACAAGGCAATCTCTACGGCACGACCTACCATGGTGGGACTTATAACTATGGGACAGTCTTTGAATTGGCACCAGACGGCAATGGTAATTGGGTGCAAACCGTGCTTTATAGCTTCAAGGGCGGGAAGCAAAACGACGGAGCGTATCCCGCGTCCCCAGTAGTGATCGACAACCTCGGCAACATCTTCGGGGCGACCACAGGCGGCGGTATACCCAATCATGGCGTGGTCTTCGCGCTCTCACCGAATTCCGGTGGTCAATGGGTCGAATCGATTTTGCACTCATTCGCGGGAACAAACGATGGCAACAATCCGACGGGTGTTGTGCTCAACAAAGTCGGCGATTTATTCGGCGCGACCGAAAAGGGCGGGAGTACCGCGAACTATGGCACCGTCTTTAAACTCTCGCAGTCATCCAATGGGGCTTGGACAGAATCCATCATTCATCGATTTACGAATGATGGTGCAGCATACCCGGGAGCACCCATAACGTCGGACGGCGCGGGAAACCTCTTCGGCACCACGCTCGGTGGTGGCAGCGATCATGGAACGGTATTCAGGCTTGCGCTCCATGCCAATGGAAATTGGACAGAGAAACTTTTCACTTTCGACGGGATTGACGGTTCAACTCCAGAAGGTAGCGTAATCCTTGACCCGCAAGGCAATGCTTATGGCACGACTTCTTACGGCGGGACCGGGTATGGGGTCGTCTTTAAGATAAAGCCTTGATTCCGCCCGCCAAAGAGCTATTAGGAATCGCAGACAGCAAAATATCTTACCTGCCTATCGCGGCATGACCGATACCCACTCTCCCACTTCAATCCGTTCCCGGTCCGGGGGTACGACAATATAGCAATTTGCCCGCGTCATCGTCGCAATGTCTCCCGATCCCTGCCAGCCAGCTAATTCCACTTCCGCGCTTTCGAATTCTCCCGAAATAATCGCGGGCAAAAATCGCTTCAAACCAGTTTTTGTCTTGATCGCAGATTTCAATCGCCCGGAAAGAAATACAAGCTTGCGCAACACTTGCCCACCCAACGCCTGAATCATCGGTCGCGCGAACAAATCAAACGTCACCATCGTGGACACAGGATTTCCCGGCAGCCCGAAAAAATATTTCTCGCCCGATGGCGTAGCGGTCCTTCCAAATACCACTGGCTTGCCCGGCTGAATCCACGCGCCCCGAATCAGAAACTCAGCGTTTATTTCTTCCAGTACCTGCTCCACCAGATCGTACTTGCCCGCCGAAACTCCGCCGGACAGCAGCAATAAGTCCGCTTCCAACCCGCGCTTAATCAATTTACACAATTCTCTCGGCTCATCGGGCGCAACCGGCAACACGACCGCCTCACCACCTACCGCTTCCACTTGCGCCGCGATCGAATAGCTGTTTGAGTTACGGATCTGGCTCGGCCCCGGCGTCTTCGCCACATCCACAACTTCATCTCCCGTCGCCAACACCGCTACTCGGGGTCTGCGATAGACCCTCAACCGCGTCATTCCTACTGACGCTGCCGCCGCAATCACGGCATGATCTATGCGTGCTCCCTCGCTGACCAGCCGCGCTCCGCGTTTCGCTTCCGAGCCCACGGGCACAATATTGTCGCCAGCCTTTACCGCCTGAATGATTTCAACGGTATCTCCTCGCAGGCTCGTGTATTCCACCATCACCACCGCGTCGCTGCCCGTTGGCGCGGGGGCTCCCGTCATAATCGCCACCGCCTGTCCCGCCGCCAGGGTGAGCGCAAAACTATTGCCTGCCTTAATTTCCCCAATTACTTTGAGTACCGCTGGCAGAGGATCAAGATCTGCGGCCCGCAACGCATATCCATCCCGCGTAGCCCGCCGGAAGGGAGGAAAATCACGGTCCGCCATCACCGCCTCTGCCAGCACGCGCCCCGCCGCTTGCAGCAATTCCACGGTTTCGCTGGCAGGCATCCGCATCCGCGCCGCGTGCGTTTCCACGCAATGCCGCGCATCTTCAAAACTTAAAATCTCAGCGGAAGGCGAGGCAGGGGACATTCCAGGATGATGATAGATGAAAAGATGATGAGGGCAGTTCTGAATTACGCCAAATCCTTGTTTTTTCCAGGGTATCGCCCTTACCACCTTGTCATTCGACGGCCCGCGCTTTCATCAGCGGCCTAGGGGATCTCTCGCGGGTGTCTTCTCCGCTCTACCCGACCTTGTCATTCCGAATCCGCTTCAGCGGTGAGGAATCTGCTTTTTCACGAAATTCTCCACAACATCGGGCCACTAACCCGCAGCCGCCCTGCGCAGTTCCTCCGCATTCGTCGCATGCCGCATCGCAACTCCCACATCCACCCAACCGCGCTCCACGAGCCGGCCAATTTCCCCGTCGAAGTGTTGCATCCCCTCGTCGCGCCCTTCTTTCATGATCTTTAGCAGCGCCTGTCCGCTATGGTCATACGTTTCCAGGCATTGCATGGCCTGCGCGTTGACCTTGAGGATTTCGAACGCCGCCACGCGCCCGCTTCCATCCTTGCGTGGAATCAATCGCTGCGCGACGATCCAACGCAGTGTTTTAGCGAGCCGGTTCCGAACCGCTGCTTGTTCCGCGGGCGCAAACGCTGACACCATGCGTTCCACCGCCTTGCTCACGTCCGCGCTGTTCAGGCTCGAAAGCACCAGATGCCCGGTTTCCGCCGCCTCCATCATCATTTCCATCGTCTCCCGGTCGCGCAACTCGCCCACCATAATCACTTTGGGGGCTTGCCGCAGGGCCGACCGTAGGGCCTGCGCAAAATTTGATGCATCGCTGTGCATTTCGCGCTGGTGCACAGTGCTACGTTTGTGATTGTGCAGAAATTCGATCGGATCCTCAATCGTCAGAATATGGCAATTCTGTTTCTCATTGATGCAGTCGAGCAATGCAGCCAGCGTCGAAGATTTTCCTGAACCTCTGGGTCCCGCGACTAAAACGAGCCCTTCGCTGAGCCCGGCAATCTCTGCCATGTGCATCGGCAACCCAAGGCCTTCAAAACTCGGGATCGTCGTCGGTATCGCCCGCATCACCACCGCACAGCTGCCCCGTTGGATGAACACGTTGACCCGAAACCGCGCCAATCCCGGCAATCCATAGGAAATATCGCAGGAGCCTTGCTCGCGCAGGCTCGTAATCGCCTGCTTGTTGTTTCCGATTAAATCGGACGCAATTCGTCGCGTGTCGTCTGCCGTCATGGCGCGCAAACCGGGCGCGGTTACCGGAATCAACTCGCCGAGCACCTCGATTTGTGGCGGACGACCCGGCGAGAAGATCAGATCGCTCACTCGTTCATTCGCGCGCAGCATCGCCGCCAGCAGCGCCGGCGTCGCTCCCGTACCTGCGGAAGGCTCTAGTGTGATCGTGATCGGTGCTGTTCCGGGAGATGCCATAGCTTGGTGCCGGCCTGCCCCGAGGCCACACCGGACTCCAATCTAGCGAATCCATCGGCAAGCTTCTAGAAAAGAACGCACCCCCGGCAGACCTTGGTAACATTCGGCTATCGCATTTGTTTTCAATAATTTCGCGCACAAATAAAGGGCGGCCCGCAGCCGTCCCTGAATGGTGCAGCTTTAATTGTCATTCCGAGCAAGTGTTCTTTGCGTAGCGAGGAACCTGGGCGGGCCGCGCGCAAAATCGCGCGTTTGGCCCGCTACCGTATTTAGACTGCCACTGCTTGCATTCCGACAATAAACTTATTTCTTGGTTTTCTTCCCATAATTGACGTCTACAGTGCTCCCGATATATTGCAGCATGCTCTTGGCCGGCTCCGCATATGGCCCAGTTGGCTCCAATTGCAGGTATTTATTGAAGGCATCGGACGTCCCGGGTGCCGGGATGACCTTGCCGCTCGCGTCAGTTTTGGCCTTCCCGAGCAGGCTCACTCCTTTTTGATAATAAGACTCAGCCCGATTGGGATCCGCCGCGATCGACTTGTCAAACGCGGCGATGGCGTCGTCGCTGCGGTTCGCATTTACCAGCACGGCTCCCTGATTGAAGTAGTAACCGGCAGCTCCTTCCGGGTTAATCGCCGCTGCCGCGTCATACGCCTTCACCGCATCATCTACCTTTCCAACTCGACCCGCGGCATCGCCGAGGTTGTTATAGTAGGCTGCGAGAGTCTTGGCGTCGTCAGGTTTCTTCGTAGTGGCTGCATCGTATGCCGCCTTCTTCAGATCTATGGCTTTTTGGTCGTCTTCGACCGCCTGCTCCAGCCGCTTCTTCTTCTCGTCATTATCGGTTTGTTTGAGGGCGGAATTTCGGTAGGCTTCGGCGAGTTTAAACCAGATGAGATCGCGTGACGGATCTATCTGCGTGGCTTGCGTCAGTTGCGCAATCGCATCATCGAAGTTGCCTGCATCCGAGGAAGCCTTCGCCGCAGCCAGCTTCTCGTTCAAGGCCTTGACCGTATTGCCTTCCTTTTGTTGTTTGGCGACTTCTTCCTCGCGCTTCTTCAACTCTTCTGGCGACAGGCCCGCCGCCGCCCCCTGCTTCGCCTGTTCTTTCTGCAAATCAAAATCGAGCGTGACTTCTTCCAGGCCGACCGGGAAATTCTGGAAGTTGTAAAGCTGCTTTCCGTCTTTGATCAGGGCCACGTTGTATTTGCCGGGATCAATGCCTAGCGAAAAATATTCGCCCTTGTTGTTGGTCTTGAGCGAATACTTGCGTCCCGTGTTCTGGTTGACCCACTCGAGTGTGGCTTGGGGAATTGGTTTCCCGTCGAAGTCCTTGCAAACGCCCTTGACCGTACCCGTATTGCTCTGCCCCATCGCCGTAACGCTGAAAATCGTAGCCAGCATGATTGACAGCATTGTCACAATCGCGTTCTTTCGTATCTTCATCATTGATCATTGCCTCCCTGGCCCATCACAATGCTTTCACAAATTTTCCACTGTCCAGCTAGACCTCACTTCTCACGCGGCATAAGGAATCGGATCCTGCACTCCCGCCTCCTCAAATGCCAGCAAACGCAAACGGCAACTGTCGCATTTGCCACACGCCCGTGTCTCTCCTTGATAGCACGACCACGTTAAATCGAACGGCGCATTCAGTTCAAGGCCAAGCGTCACAATTTCTGCCTTTCTCATGGCAATCAGCGGTGTCACCACTTCGATATTCCCTTCCTTTGTGCCCTGCCGGATCAGCGAGTTGAACGCAGCATAATACGACGGTCTGCAATCCGGATACCCCGAACTATCCTGTTCCACCGCTCCGATATAGACCTTTTCTGCGCCCAAGACTTCTGCCCAACTCACTGCCACAGAGAGAAAATGCGCGTTGCGGAAGGGAACGTAGGTCACCGGAATCTCCCGCCCGATCGCATGCCCTTCCGGGACTGCAATATTCGGATCAGTGAGTGCCGATCCCCCAATCGCGCGCAGTGCGTCATTTCTTGCAATCAGTCGGCTCTCAATTCCCAACCGCTCGCAGATCGCCAGAAACGATTTCCGCTCGCGCTCTTCCGTTCGCTGCCCATAACTGACATGCACTGCCGCCACATCATGATCGCGCACCGCCAGCGCTGCGCATACACACGAATCCATGCCGCCACTCAACAACACGACGGCTTTGGATGTCTTCTTATTGGCCAAAACCCAACCCTTGTCATTTCGAGCGAAGGAGGATTGCCCAAGTTCGGGCGATCCTACACAGTCGAGAAACCTGCTTTTTGCCTCCGGGACGAAGCGCCTCTAAACGCCCTTTAACGCCGGATCCCAAATAAATTTATGCAATTGCAAGCCTAGCCGTGCCGGAACTCCATCATCCAGCATCCACTCCGCCAGTTCTCGCGGATCGAGCAAACAATGCGTCGTGTCCCTGCTACCCTTTGCCGTCTTGCGGAACGCCGGAGAAAACAACACCGCATGAACCTTTCGATCTATCTGATGTTCAGATACAAAATCGCGCGCAAATTCATAGTCACGGCGGCTGCTCAACACAAACTTCACTTCATCCTGCGATGAAAGCGCATCAAGATTCTCCATGCGGAAACTGTCCGCTGCCCCCGAGTCCGGACACTTCACATCCACAATCTTCACCACGCCTTTCGGCACCCGCTCCAGTGGACGCTCTCCGCTCGTCTCGATCAGCACCGTGTGCCCCAGATCAAGAAGCGTTTGCATCAGCGGAACCAGTTCCCGCTCCTGCAACATCGGCTCTCCCCCCGTAATCTCGACCAACCCTCGGTCCGGACTCAGCCTTTCCACTTCCGCCAATACACCTTCGCTCGCCATTTTCTTGCCGCCACTGAACGTGTACTCGCTGTCGCACCAGGCGCAGCGCAAATTGCACGCTGTCAGCCGCACAAATACGCAGGGCAATCCCGCGTAGGTGGACTCGCCTTGCAGCGATTTATAAATTTCTGTGATCTGCATTGCAGCAGCTATTCGGAGTATTTAGCAGTCGTGGTGTCAGTCTCAAATATCGTCACGTCTTTCACGTGCACTCGTCCGCTGGTTACGCTTCGCAATCTTCCATTCGTCTCATCGTAGAAATACTTTGCCAGATTTTCCGCCGACGGGTTCACCTCGGTAAACGGAGCAATTTCGTTAATCATCTGGTGATCGAGCCGCTCAATGACGTGCTTCATCACTGCGCGCAACTCTTTGAAATCGAGCAGCAACCCGGCCTTATCCAGTTCGCGCCCCGCCAGCGTCACCCGCACCTTGTAGTTGTGCCCGTGCGGATTCTCACACTTCCCCTTGTAATTCCTCAGGTAATGCCCGGCGGCAAAAGTATCCTCAACCGTCACTTCATACATATTTCTATTTTACGCGAACCGCCGCGCCTAATCTCCCTGCGATTCACCCGTGAAATCCCGCCAATCGCTGCTCAACCTGAATCTTCAACCGAACCCGTATGGTCTAATAAGACAAGACATATACATGGCAGCCCAAACTACACCCCTGCGCCGCCGCGCCCAGCAACTTCGCCGTGACCTGCGCGGCGCGAAGATGATCGCCAAAGCCCTGGTCTCAACCGACCATCCGCTGCTGGCGCACATCATTCCCATGCGCCGCTGCAATCTGGCCTGCGAATACTGCAATGAGTACGACGATTTCTCGAAACCCGTGCCGCTCGAAACCATGTTTCAGCGTGTGGACAAGCTTGGCGCCCTCGGCACCTCTGTGGCGACCATCAGCGGCGGCGAACCGCTGCTTCATCCCGAACTCGACGACATCATCGCCCGCATTCGCCGCAACGGCATGATAGCCGGCATGATCACGAACGGCTATTTGCTTGTCGCCGACCGCATTCAGCGCCTCAATCGCGCTGGCCTCGAGTGGCTGCAAATTTCCATTGATAACGTCACGCCCGACGACGTTTCGAAGAAGAGCCTGAAAGTTCTCGACAAAAAGTTGCAACTGCTGGCTGAGCACGCCGACTTTCACGTGAATATCAATTCTGTCGTCGGCGGTGGGATTGCCAACCCCCAAGACGCCCTCACCATTGGGAAGCGCGCTTTGGAACTCGGCTTCAGCTCGACCATCGGCATTATTCACGATGGCTCCGGCCAGCTCCAACCGCTCAATGATGAAGAGCGCACCGTCTATCACGCCATGAAGTCGCTGGAAAAATCGAGCTTCACCCGCATCAACGCCTTTCAAGACAACATCGCGCTGGGCAAACCGAACAACTGGCGATGCCGCGCCGGCGCACGTTATCTCTACATCTGCGAAAACGGCCTCGTCCACTACTGCTCGCAGCAGCGCGGATACCCTGGCGTCCCGCTCGAAACCTACACCGTCGAAGACATCCGCCGCGAATATCGCACCGAAAAATCCTGCGCCCCCAACTGCACTGTCTCCTGCGTTCACCAGGTCTCTATTCTGGATAAATGGCGCGGCCCGCAGTATCCCACACCGCCCGTCGTCGCCCCGCCAGTTACCGGCGATCTCGTCCAGATCAAGTAACCAACCACCTTGTCATCCTGAGCGGAAGAATTCGATTCGCTCGCGAATCGAATTCTGGAGTCGATGGACCTGCTGTTTGCACGAACCGCAGCCAGCCCGTCCCACTCTAACTACATTGTCATTCCGAGCCATCCGCAGCCGCGAAGCGGCGAGAATACGCGTAGGAATCTGCTTTCTAAAAACCGAACCCTACTTCTTCGGTTGCGCGCTCGGCGGCAAAATTCCATTCAATCGCAAATACATCGCGGCTGCTCCATAGTGGTCCGCCCATGCGCTCGCTAAGCGGAGAACTGCTCCCGCACGGGAAGTCTTTGATCCAAACAGATCGACCTGCTCGCCTAATTTGGAATCATCCATCTTCGCTAACGCATCACTGCAAAAATCAAACGATGCTTTCGCCGCGGCCAGCAACGTGTCCTTGGGATCGCTCTCTTTGGATTCTATTTTCGGCAGGGCGACGCCGCCCACAGCCGCACAGAAATTGTAATTCGCTTCGGCGATGTGTGCCGCCAAATGCCCGAACGTAATCTGGTCCGGCGTCGGCTTGTATCCAAACTTATCTGCGGGCATCGCCGTAATCGCATTGATGAGATTGCCTTGCTGCCGCGTCATGATAGCACCCAGCGCCGCCGCAACGGGATCTTTCGTGTTTGGTGCGGCCGCATGCGCGGGTGCTTGCGACCATGCCATTATGCTTAACGCGAGAAACAAGAAAACGCTGAAGGTTTTTTTCACGGGATCATCCTCCTAAAAGTTTTGAGACTGATCAGCATAGCCGAATTTCACAGGACATGTGCTAAATAGATCGCTATTTACCGTATCCGACGAAGGATCTATGGACTCGAGATCTCGCGCTGAAGTCCTACGCCACAATTTCCGGCGTCGCCTCCAGGAGAGCTTTTGTATACTCATGCCGTGGATTTTCCGTGATCTGCTCTGCGCTGCCCATCTCCACAATCTTGCCTTTGTTCATCACTGCAATCCGCGTCGCCAAATAACGTACCGTGGGCATGGAATGTGAAATAAACAAATACGTCAACCCAAATTCGCGTTGCAACTGCGCCAATAAGTTCACGATCTGCGCCCCAACGCTTACATCCAACGCCGAGACCGGCTCATCCGCCACAATAAATTTCGGCCGCAGCGCCAGCGCCCGCGCAATCACGATCCTCTGTCTCTGTCCTCCGCTGAATTCATGAGGAAACCGCAGCATCGCCGACGCGTCGAGTCCCACTGCTCCTAGCAACTCTGCAACCCGCGTTTTCCGGGATGCTCCACTCAGCGACTCATGAATCACCAGCGGTTCCTCAACAATCTCAGCCACTCTCATTCTTGGGTCGAGCGACCCAAATGGATCCTGAAAAATAATCTGCATGTCGCGCCGCAGTTCGCGTAGCTGGGAATGATTCGCGGCATGCAAATCTCGCCCTTCAAAAACTATCTTTCCGGAAGTCGGCTCAATCAGCCGCAATATCAGCCGTCCCAGCGTGCTCTTGCCCGATCCCGATTCCCCAATAACGCCCAAAGTCTCGCCCGCTTCTATTGTCAGCGAGACATCATCAACTGCGCGCACTTCGCCCTTCGCGCCACCACCAAAAACACTCTCGCCCAGCGGATAAACTTTTACGAGATTTCTAACTTCGAGCAGGGCCATGGCGATGATTCTACCTTGAGCATTGTCGTGTGGGACGGGGCCGGAGGAATGCAGCCTGCGCAAGAACCAAGCAAGTATCCAGAGTTACGAACGAATGCTCACTAATGAGCTCTATAACCCTTGTCATTCCGAGCCGGGCGGAGCTGCGCCAGCGGGCGAGCCCGTGCGTAGGAATCTGCTGTTCCGAAGATGTATCCTCGTCGCCCGCCATTTGTCACGCTGCCGTTCCGCCATTAACCGTGCTTAACCCTTCCCGTATAATCTCCCCATGATCACCGTCTCCAAAGAGGATTACCTCAAGGCCATCCTCGAAGCCGAAAGCGAAGGCGAAACCGTTATCTCCGCCACGCTCGCCCACTGGCTCAAAGTTTCGCCGCCCGCGGTGACCATGGCCCTTCGCAGGCTGAAGAAGGACAATCTGGTGAAAGTTGACAAAGACGGCCGCGTCCGCCTCGCCCCCTCTGGCCGTAAGATCGCGCGCAAGCTCACTCTGCGCCATCATCTGATTGAACGCATGTTGTCCGAAGTCTTCGGCATGGAGTGGTACAAAGTCCACGACGAGGCCGAGCGTCTCGAACACGCCGTCTCGCCGGATTTCGAAGCCCGGCTTCTTAAAAAGCTTGGCCACGGAAAACCCTGTCCTCATGGCAACTTGAGCGAACTCGATAGCCCCGCTGGTCGCCGTCGTCGCGGATTAGAGCTGCTTGCCCATACCGAAGCCGGTAAAAGCTACGTCGTCAGCGGAATCTACGAGCGCGACCGCCAGCTGCTGGAATTTCTTGAGCACCGCGGCATCCGCCCCGGCGCAAAGCTGCAAATCACCGGCAAGCATTACGATCACACCCTCGCCCTCACAACCGACTCTGGAAAAGTCACTCTCGGCCTCCCCGCAGCTGAACGCGTCTGGGTCCGTGCCGCAGCATCCCGTTCCTAACCACCAATCTCGCGTGTCAGCTCATCGAATCCCATCCATCTTGTCATCCTGAGCGAAGCTGGCATCCTGCGTAGCAAGATGCCACGAGTCGAAGGACCTCATGTTGTCTAAAGCGCCACCGGCCTCTCAAGGAGTTCTCACGATGGACAAGTGAACGAACTAATCGTTGTCATTCCGAAGTCCCGCGTTTCACCAGTCCGGCGAGGCATCTCGCGCGCATTGTTCCTGGACATTGCGCGCAGCATATCGAATACCAATCATCTTGTCATCCTGAGCGGAAGAACTCGATTCGCTTGCGAATCGAGTCTGAAGTCGAAGGACCTGCTATTTACGTAAAACACCACCGGCTTCTCTTGTTTTCTTCGCACATTAACCATAGTTAACATTCTGTTATATACTATGCCTCATGGCCACGGACGCCATACGCCCGGAAAGAACTGGCTGGCGCACCGCGCCCGATCAACCCAGCCTGCCCGAAATCCACTCCTCGTTGGCCATTCCGCAAACCGCAAGTGTTTTCCGCAAACTCTTCGCCTTTGCCGGCCCCGGTTTCCTCATTGCCGTCGGCTATATGGACCCCGGCAACTGGGCCACCGACCTCGCCGCTGGCTCGAAATACAACTACACCCTGCTCTCGGTCATCATGCTCTCGAACTTCATGGCTATTCTCCTGCAAGCATTGGCCATCAAGCTCGGCGTTGTCTCCGGACGCGACCTGGCCCAGGCCTGCCGCGACCATTTCAGCAAGCGCGTTTCCTTTGCATTGTGGATCTTCGCCGAGATCGCCATCGCCGCCTGCGATCTCGCCGAAGTCATCGGCTCTGCCATTGCACTGAATCTGCTGTTTCATATCCCGCTCCTCATCGGTGTCTGCCTCACCGCGCTCGATGTCCTGGTCATCCTGTTTCTACAACAAAAAGGGTTTCGCTTCCTCGAAGCTTTGGTTATCTCGCTGATTGCCACCATCAGCGTTTGTTTCGGATTGGAAATTTTATTTTCCAGACCCGAGTGGGCTGGACTCGTCAAGAGCTTTTTCATTTTCTCGCCGCAAATTCTCCACGATCACGGTATGCTCTACATCGCCATCGGTATCCTCGGCGCAACCGTCATGCCGCACAATCTCTATCTCCACTCCGCCATCGTGCAATCGCGTGATTTTCGCCGGACTCCCGAGGGCAAGCGTGAGGCCATCCGCTATGGGGTATTGGATTCGACTGTCGCCTTGACTATCGCTCTATTCGTGAATGCGGCCATCCTGTTGGTTGCTGCGGCAACTTTCTTTCGTCACGGCTTGACCGAAGTCGCCGAAATTCAGGACGCCTACAAACTACTGTCCCCGATTCTTGGCGTCACCAGCGCCAGTACCATCTTCGCCCTCGCTCTTCTTGCTTCCGGACAAAACTCCACGCTCACCGGAACGCTCGCCGGCCAGGTCGTCATGGAAGGTTTCCTCAATATCCGTCTCAAACCCTGGCTTCGCCGCCTCATCACCCGTGGACTCGCTATCATTCCTGCCATCATCGTCACCGCATTCTGGGGTGAGCGCGGCACCGCTAATCTCATCATCCTCAGCCAGGTCGTACTCAGCATGCAGTTAAGCTTCGCCGTCTTCCCGCTTGTCATGTTCACCAGCGACAAGAAAAAAATGGGCGAATTCGTAAATCCGCTCTGGCTGAAATCGTTGTCGTGGCTCACCGCCGTCCTAATCGCAGTTTTAAACGTTTGGCTTTTAATCTTGACCTTTCATTCCTAGCCTCCTCCGTGAATCTCTGTGCCCTCTGTGGTTGAGCCTTTCTTCGTGTACCTTCGTGCCCTTGGTGGCTGATTCTTGGTAGCCCCAGACATAGGCAATTCCCGCCCGCGGATTTAAACTATTAGGTACGCAATTCTTCCTCTGAAAGGCCGCTCGCCATGAATAAAATTGGGGATAGCTTCGGCTCTCGTTCCAGCCTCCGCGTGGGTAACCGCGAATACACCATCTTCCGCCTCGACGCTCTCGACAAACAAAAGATCTCGACCAGGCATCTGCCTTACTCGCTGCGAATTCTGCTCGAAAATTTGTTGCGCACCGAAGACGGCCGCAACGTCACCAAAGAAGAAATCCTCGCCCTCGCCAAATGGTCCGGCAAATCGAAGTCTGAAAAAGAAATCGCCTTCACCCCCAGCCGCGTGCTCTTGCAAGACTTTACCGGAGTTCCCTGCGTCGTCGATCTCGCCGCCATGCGCGACGCCATGAAAGAACTCGGCGGAGATCCCTCGCTCATCAATCCTCTGCAGCCCGTCGAACTCGTCATAGACCACTCCGTTCAGGTGGACGAATTCGGCAGCGCCAGCGCCTTCGACGTCAACGCCCTGCTCGAATTTCAACGCAACAAAGAGCGCTACTCATTCCTCCGCTGGGGCCAAACCGGATTCAAAAATCTCGCCATCGTCCCGCCCGACACCGGCATTGTGCATCAGGTCAATCTCGAGTTCCTCGCCCGCGTCGTCTTCGTCAACGACGCTGACCACACCGCGTACCCCGACACTCTCGTCGGCACCGACAGCCACACAACCATGATTAATGGGTTGGGGTGCTTGGGTTGGGGGGTGGGCGGAATTGAAGCCGAGGCCGCGATGCTCGGGCAGCCGGTCTCCATGCTGATTCCGCAAGTCGTCGGCGTGAAATTGACCGGCAAATTGCGGGAGGGAGCGACAGCGACCGACCTCGTTCTCACCATTACTGAAATGCTGCGCAAACACGGCGTTGTCGGCAAGTTCGTCGAATACTTTGGCCCCGGCCTGCCCGAGCTTTCTCTCGCCGACCGCGCGACTATCGCCAATATGTCTCCCGAGTACGGCGCGACCTGCGGCATTTTTCCGGTGGACAAAGAAAGTCTCAACTACCTGCGCCTCACCGGACGCTCCGAAGAACAAATCGCGCTCGTCGAAGCCTATTGCAAAGAACAAGGCCTGTTCCACGACAAGAACACTCCTGAAGCCGAATACTCCGAGCTCCTCGCTCTCGATCTCGCGACCGTCGAACCCAGCCTTGCTGGACCGAAGCGTCCGCAGGATCGCGTGCCGCTGCCCAAAGCCAGAGAATCTTTCCACGCTGCTTTACCCTCTTTACTCAAGCCCAAGGCAGCGGCCGCGCAAGCTGGCATTACGCTTAAACAGTCGAGCACGTGGTTTCAAGAAGGCGGCAATCCCGCGTCGGTCGGCGTCGAGAATCATTCGCACGAAGAACACGTCACGAAAGACGTGAAGTCTGCGCTTCAGCACGGCAGCGTCGTGATCGCCGCCATCACCTCCTGCACCAACACTTCGAACCCTTCGGTACTCATCGCCGCCGGACTCCTTGCCAAAAACGCCGTCGAAAAAGGCCTGACCGTTCCTGCGTGGGTGAAGAGTTCGCTCGCGCCGGGCTCGAAAGTTGTCCGTGACTACCTCGAAAAGGCGCAACTGCTGCCCTATCTCGAGAAACTCAAATTCAACATCGTCGGCTACGGATGCACTACTTGCATCGGCAACTCCGGCCCGCTGCCTGCCGAAGTTTCGCAAGCCATCGACGAGAAAGAATTAGTTGTCGCTTCCGTGCTCTCGGGCAATCGCAACTTCGAAGGCCGCATCAACTCCGAAGTCCGCGCCAACTACCTGATGTCGCCCCCGCTCGTTGTCGCCTTCGCGCTTGCCGGACGCGTCGATCTCGACCTGCACCAAGACCCGCTCGGCCGCGGCAACGACGGCAAGCACGTCTATCTCAAAGATGTTTGGCCATCGCAGCAGGAAGTGAACGATGTCTTGCAGAAATCCATTTCATCGGACATGTTCCGCAAGAGCTATGGCGAAGTTTACCGCGGTGACGATCGCTGGCGCGGCCTGTCGATCCCCAAAGGGGAGACCTACACCTGGGAAAAAGACTCGACTTACATTCGCCGCGCGCCTTACTTCGACGGCATGAGCATCAAGCCCTCCGCCGTTGAGGACATCAAGCAGGCCCGTGTGCTCGCCGTGCTTGGCGACAGCGTTACCACCGACCACATTTCGCCCGCCGGCTCCATCAAGAAAGACAGCCCCGCCGGAAAATATCTGCAAGAGCACGGCGTCAAGCCCGCCGACTTCAACTCTTACGGCTCGCGCCGTGGCAACCACGAAGTCATGGTCCGGGGGACGTTTGCCAATGTCCGCCTGCGCAACAAGATGGTCAACGTCGAAGGCGGATTCACTCGCCACCTGCCTAGCGGCGCCGAGATGTCCATCTTCGAGGCTTCGCAAAAATATATCGCCGAAAAAACTCCGCTGGTCATTCTCGCCGGAAAGGAATATGGCTCCGGTTCCTCGCGCGACTGGGCTGCCAAAGGCCCGGCACTGCTCGGTGTCCGCGCCGTCATCGCCGAAAGCTATGAGCGCATACACCGCTCCAATCTTGTTGGGATGGGCATTCTCCCGCTGCAATTCGTCAGCGGAGAAATCGCGCAATCACTCGGTCTGACCGGAGAAGA
>JBEKTR010000061.1:0-15118 GCA_049515835.1 Terriglobales bacterium | reverse complement strand
CTGTACCAAAGCGTTATCGAGCGCAGCGCGCACTTCGCTTATGGGCAATGCTCCATCGAGTTCCTGACCGTTAATGAACATCGTGGGAGTAGCGCTGACACCAACAGAATCGCCTTCATGCTCGGATTTCTTGATGGCCTCGTCGTTCTGCGCCTTAATACAAGCCTCAAGCTTGTCACTGTCCAGATGGTGCAGTTGCCCCTGGGTAACTACCAAGCGATCCACGGCGGCTGACTGGTCTTTTTCGGCGGAGATGTCATGCTGATGGCCATGAATGTAATCGGCAAAATCCCAGTAAGCGTCGTTGTTTTGCACTCCCAGGCAGTTGGCATCGATTGCGGCGCGTGTGGCCCAGGGATGAATTTCCTGGATCGGGTAGTCTTTGTAAACAAAAAGGACTTTGTCGCCATATTCCTTCAGGATTTCAGGAAACAAAGTCGCGTGCATGCGCGAACAGAAAGGGCACTCAAAATCGTCGAAATTGACAACTACAACCTTCGCATCTTTGTTGCCACGTGTGGGACGACCAGTTACGTCAATCTTCTTCATTACGGCCGCATAGGGATCGGAGGTCAGGTCAAGTTTGGTGATACGCATCAGCTGTTTGTCATCCTTCGACAACAGGAAATCATAGGTAAGTTTCTTGGAAGAACCTTCGAGAGTGATGGTTAGCGAGTCGTAATTGGGAAAATCGCTAGCCTTCAATGGACTCAAGCTAATGGTCACGCTGGCAGGGACGCTGTAATATGAGCGCACCTCGCGCTCGATGCGCTTGGCGACATCCGAAGACACGGACTGAGCCGAACAACCGATGCATATCAAGAAAATAATGGCAAAAGAAGGTCGAAAAAGCGCCACCAAAAACCACCTATTCATGGAAAACAGAAGATGAGGAGCAACCCCAATTATCTCATAGGGATGCGCGTAACAAGGCGAAAGATGCCCGATTACGCAGAGCGGACGGACTTCGCTTTTGCGAGCTCACTGGCAGGAACAAGTGCATTCATTGATCCCGAGCGAAATCCTTCGAGATCGAGGCTAACGAACTTAAAACCGAGCTCCCTGAAGATGCGAACAAACGACTCAGCCATCTCGGAAGTCAGCGCATGTGTCATTTCTTCGCGAGCCACTTCGATGCGCACCAACTCACCATGATGACGGACGCGAAACTGGCGAAAGCCGAGGGCGCGCAATGAGTCTTCGCCGCGCTCGATAACCTGCAAGGTTTCGCGCGAAACCGGATGCCCATACTCGACGCGGGACGAAAGACAGGCGGACGCGGGTTTATCCCAGATGCGCAAACCGGCCGACCGGGCCAGCTCACGGATGTCTTGCTTGGTCAAACTGGCATCGAGCAAGGGCGCAGCGACATGATGGCGATTTGCCGCCTGTTGCCCGGGCCGAAAATCACCTTGGTCATCCACGTTGACTCCATAAGCGATGGCGTCAAAGCCATATTGCTTGCGGAATGTCTCCATCACACCGAAAAGCTCATCTTTGCAGTGGAAACAGCGAAAGGCGTCATTACGTATATATTCGGGGCGATCTAGTTCGGCGGTGGAAATGACCTGAACGGGAATTTGCTGTTCATGGGCAAAAGCGATGGCATCGCCCAAATGTGTTCGAGCGAGGCTCGGCGAGTCGGCAATCAGGGCGAGCATATTCGGACCCAGAACGCGATACGCCTCCCAAGCTAGGAAAGCGGAGTCCACGCCTCCAGAGTAGGCGATTAACACGCGGCCTACGGCGCGAAGGCGATCGTCAAGGCGCTGCCGTTTGGACTCCAGATTCAAAGAAACTCGCATAAAGAAATTAGTCCTGGCATGGTCGTCAAAAAAGTCGCGCATCGCGGCGCAGATTACCGAATCCCCCGATGTTAGCGAGGGCGAACGTAAAGCGGTACTGATTCTCGTTGCGCACTTCGCCCAGCGCGAACCGCCGATATTCGAAGCTTAATCCGCAGCAGTCCCAATTGTAAGTGGTTTGGGCCGAGGCATATTGCAGAAAATTCAGATTGGCATCAAAGCCAACGTTTGTAGCCATGCTGAATCCACGTTTGTTGGGATAGCCATATCCGAATAGTAAGCGGAATTGGTTAAACAAAGCGGGAGAGGTTTCTACGTTTTCACCGGGCGCCTGCAAGAATGCATCGCCACCGCCCACAGTGAATGGGCCCGCGCGGAAATTAACCAGAGCAGTGCTCATATTGATGTGGCTCAAGTGGAAATCGTAATCCACATCCCATTCCACATCTGTATGAGAGGTTGTTGAGATTCGCAAGCGAGAAATCAGCGGTGAAAGCCGCCGAGCGTCGTCGAGAAAAGCGATGCCGGTCAGATCCTCCGTCGCGGAAAACACATTGGGCACATTGGGGACAAGGGCGCCTCCGAAAGTGGGGTCAATGAAGTATTTTTGAGCCAACTCCCAGGTGACGATCTCACGCACCTGGGGCTCCTGCGAGCAAGGGGAATCCGTAGGCTGGCTGGTTTTTTGCCACGGAATCAAACTGTGAGGTGGGGCGCCTCCAATGAACAGGGTTGGCATGCCGGGCGGAGCACAGTCTTGTTTGCGCGGAGAAGTTTTTTTGGCATAGAGCCGATGGACGATGCCATATTCGACTTCGTTGGTGTCGCTCAAAATATCGCGTTCATCGAAGCGAATGATGTCAGGAAAGTTGTTTACCCCGGTCACATAGCGATAAGTGATCTTCGACTCGATGACGTGCTTCCATTTGCGCCCGAGGAATTCGCGGTCAAAGACACGATCGAGCGCGGGCGGACGGAGTTCAACCGCTCCCTCCAGAGATTTTCGATTAATAGCATCGGAGGATGCATTGCCGGGACCACCGGGCACGGTTGAAGGCACCAGTTGCTGCGTATAGAACGTGTCGCGAAGAGTTATCTCAGGCCGTAAGGACCATCCACGCAGCAGTAGTGGAAGCGAAAGGCTAGGAGCGAAATCGAACCGCGCGACCAGCGGTGCAGTGCTGAAAGAAGGATCGCTGCGGGAAAGACCACCGACTTCGGAATCATAAGACCAATAAAACGGCGAGCGGCCGACTTGGTGGTCCACACTCGACAGTTCGACGCTTGGCGCATGCAGGATGGTAATGACGTCGCCCGGCGTTGTGCTCTCGAAGTTCTGATAGCGTTGGACGGCAAAATTATAGAAATAGCCGTTTGTAGTATTCGATAAGAATGCGCTGGATTTAACTTCGGAGTTAACGGCCTGGGTGAAGATTTCATTAAAGGCGAGGCGAAAAACGAAAGAACTCAAGTAATCCACATCGGCAACGCCGCGGAAGTTGTGAGCGAACACCCCATCCGCGCTCAAACGTACGTCACCGCCGCCCTGATCTACTTTTGGGTTGCCGATGCCGCGATCGAGTACACTGAAAAAATTCAGGTCGATAAAGGATGTGTTGCTGGGGCGGGCGCGAAACTCCCCCTGGGGGGCCCAGCCTCGTAGGGAAAAATATTCGGCGCCGATGGTTGCGTCCATGCTGCGATTCAAAGCAAGGTAGATAGATTCTCCGAGGATGGTGCCTTTTACGGAAGACTGTCCAACATTTGGAATCAAGAAGCCGGATTGCCGCGGGTAACGTTCCGCAGGATGTGTGGCGAAGGGGAAGAATAAGACGGGCAAACCGTGTAGAAGGAAAGTACTGTTGTAGATTTTTGCATTTCCGCCGACATCCACAATGACTTTGTGTGCGCGAAATTCCCATTTCGGCTCGGGAAGCTGGCAGGTGGTGACTGTGCCGTCGAAAAGGATGTAATGATAAGGGCTGGTTTTTTCCATCACCCTGCCGGTGAAAGAAAATGGATTGGACGAGGTGAGCATGACATGGTTGTTGCGCACACGGACGCCGATGCCTCCAGCGACATGCTCAAAGCGGCCAGTCTCGTCGCGAAGGTTATAGATAGCGTGGTTGGCCTCGATGTGTTCGTCGTTGGGGCCGCCGTCGAGCACTAGGTGACCGTCAGCAGTGATCTGGCCCGTGGCCGAGTCATATACGATTTCATCGGCGCGCAGGATGTAACTCTCATAGTCAATTTCCGCGCTGCCATGCAGCTTGTACACTGATCCAGCTTTCTCTTGCGCAAGCGCCTTTATGGTGACGTCTTCCCCGATTAATGTGGAAGGGGCGTCAGGAGCCAACGACAAACCTTGTGGAAAGGCAAGCGACGGAACGATCAAAATCAATAGAGCAGCGAACGTAAGACAAATCCGCGTGATCGTGATGGAAAATCGTGTGCGGGAAATCATCGTAAAACACGAGCCCGCCGCGCTGCGCGGGGTCAAGAGGTGACGTTAGCATGCCACCAGCCCGGGGTGCAAAGAAGGCATTGATGTTACGGAGAAGACGTTCTTGAAGCAAGCCATGAAACCGAAATTTGAACCCGACATAGAACGAGAGATTGCTCCAGCCGAGGACTTGGTTGAACTCGAAGGATTGGATGCCAGCGAGCAGATGTTTGCTACCAGCCTAGATCGTGAGAGAGTGCACCCCGTTTTTACTGTAAATCCGGATAATGAAAGTGACCAATCTGGAGATACGGGTTCCAAAATCGATGGAGACTATGGCCGCAGCCTGAGCGAACCGGGGGGGCAGGAGCAGAATACCGACGCGCAAGAGTTCCCGCCGGCAGACCTCAATGTCTGGAAAAAGGAAGTGACCGCGCGAGTGAGCCGCTATCGTTCGCGGCGACCTCGAGAGCCACGTTATCCCTCACTTCTGCTGAAATTTGAGAAGGCAGCACCGGAGACCACTCCCGACGAGCAGCAGCCAATTCCGGTTAGCTTGAACGCCACCGCAGCGGAGATAGCTTCACACCCATCAGCGGCAGAGATTCATGTTGAGCTCGCGGGCAAGCTCCTCGAATTTCCGCGATCCATGATATCTGCGCCGCTGCCGCTCGACGAACTGGCAGGACCTGTGCCCAGCTTGCCAAGGATTTTGGAGGTTCCGGACGCGCCGCCGCTCCGTCCAGCACTGGGAGGCATTCTGATTGAGCGCGAGGCGGGGGACGAGGCAAATCGCCGTCCGGGCTTCGAAATTCCGCTACACAGCGCCTCGATGACGAACCGAATTTTAGCTTCAGCTATCGACTTCGCCCTTGTTCTAGGCGCTCTGGCCGGATTCGGATACATCTTCTGGCGCATTACTCACCAAATTCCGGCCATTCTTCAAGCGGTGGGCATGCTGGGGATGGTTGGAGGTTTGTTTTGGGCCGCGTATCAGTATGCATTTCTGGTGTACACGGGTTCAACACCTGGTCTGATTGTGACTCGACTGGAATTGAGTTGCTTTGGCGGCGATCGCGTTTCACGGAAATCGCGGCGGTGGCGCGTGTTGGCTTCATACCTGTCGGCGGCTTCGCTTGGTCTCGGCTATTTTTGGTGTTTTCTGGACGAAGATCAGCTTTGCTGGCATGACCGGATCACGACTACATATATGGCACCGAGGCCCGCTAAAACGCAAACCTCCAAGTAATCCGCCCACTGTGTTAGATTTTTAGTTCGCCTAGTGGTGAACCACCAGCATATGTCTTCCATGGAAAATGTGAAGCGTCCCGCCGTTAAGGTCTTCGTGGCCACCACGGTGATGCTGACCTTCATTTCTTTTTGGAGGGCGTCCGCTATTGTTTTGGCTGATTTGGCGTCCTCGGCCTATTACGCGGGCGGCGACGCGGAAAACGTCATCGGCAAGAGCGCACCCTGGTTCATCCTCGCGGTCATGCTCTTCAGCTATGCGGTTCGAGCGCTGTATATCGAATCCAGCAGTATGTTCGTGCGTGGCGGCGTGTACCGGGTAGTCAAGGAGGCCATGGGCGGCACAGTCGCCAAGTTTTCCGTCTCGGCTTTGCTTTTTGACTATGTCTTGACCGGCCCGATCAGTGCTGTGTCAGCGGGGCAGTACCTTGCCGGCTTCATCGAAGATATTGGCCGCTACCTTCACCATCCTCTGGTTTTCTCGGAGGACCATTTTTCCGCAGTGTTCGCTGTTTTTGTCGTGCTTTATTTTTGGTGGAAAAACATTCAGGGCATCCATGAGTCGAGCGAAAAAGCGCTGCAAATCATGATCATAACCACGGTGATGGTGGTGATCTTGATTTTGTGGTGCACCTTCACGGTGCTGCGCGCGCCTATCCAACTGCCGCCGAGTCCGCTTACGCCGGGAGTGATTCCGCTCACCAAACAATCGCTGGGCTGGCTGCACAACACCTGGTTCAGTCATCTCACGCTAGTCATTATGTTTGTCGGGTTCGGCCACTCCGTTTTGGCCATGAGCGGCGAGGAAACGCTGGCACAGGTCAACCGCGAAATCGAGCATCCCAAGCTCAAAAATTTGGAAAAAACCGGTCTGGTGATTTTCATCTATAGCCTGTTGTTTACCTCACTGGTTTCGTTTTTCGCAGTGATGATTATCCCCGATAGCGTCCGCCCGAGCTACTTTGGCAACCTCATCGGCGGCATTGCCATGTATCTAGCTGGCCCCACTGTTTTGAAAGTCTTATTTCACGGGTTTGTGGTTGTAGTGGGCGTCTTGATCCTGGCTGGAGCGCAGAATACCGCAATTGTGGGGGCGAATGGGGTACTCAATCGCGTGGCCGAAGACGGCGTATTGACCTCATGGTTCCAAAAGCCGCAGACGCGTTACGGAACGAGCTATCGCATCATCAATCTCATCGTCGGCATGCAGCTCGCGACCATCATCCTCAGCAAGGGCAACGTCTATACGCTGGCTGGTCTGTACGCCTTCGGCGTGATCTGGAGCTTCGCACTGAAGTCGCTGGCCGTGTTGGTACTGCGCTATACGGAACCGGAGAACCGGCAATGGAAGGTTCCGGGCAACCTTCACATCGGCGGCAAGGAAGTCCCGATCGGATTGATTGTGATTTCGGCTGTCCTACTGATGACGGCGCTGGTGAACCTGTTCACCAAATCGGAGGCGACGATTGCGGGCGTGATTTTCAGCGTGGCCTTCTTTACGATTTTTACCTACTCGGAGCATCGGGTCGCCAGGGAACGCAAAGGCAAGCCGGAAAGCCTCGACCAGTTTCGTGTTTATGGCAACCAGGAACTGGGCAGCGGTGCGCTAGGTGTGCGCCCTGGCAACGTTTTGGTTGCGGTGCGCGATCCGCGCAATCTGTACTATTTGCGCGAAGTGTTGCGCCGTACCGATACCAACAAGCAGGATGTTGTGGTAATGACCGCTCGACTTTATCATCGTGAGCCCACGTTCGGCGGGAACGCGGTATTGGAAGCCGGCGAGATTTTCGACCACTACGAGCAGGAGCTGTTCACTTCCGTGGTGGCTGCGGCTGAAAAAGAGGGCCGCCCGGTTTCGCTGTTGGTCGTTCCCGCCAATGATGTATTCGAAGCGATCGTAGTGACCGCGCAGCGATTGGATTCGACCCGTGTGGCCTGCGGACTATCCAACAAGCTGACCAGTGACGAGCAGGCGAGGCTGACGGGCGCTGCGTGGGAAAAACTCCCGGAGCCGCGTCCGCGCTTGACGATCGAGGTGTTTGCTCCCGATGGCACTATGAAAGACTACGCCGTCGGCCCACACACGCCGCGCTTACGCTCGCAGGACATTGATCTCATGCATAAAGTTTGGCTGGACATCACCGCGGATTCCAAGTATTGCGGTGCGCATCACTACCACGTAGTGGCCTTGGCGCTGGAGGAGTTACAGCGTGAGCTCAATACGGAACAGAGAGGCCCTCTGCTGGCGAAGCTGCTGGATGAAATGCATGATACGCCGAAAGACCCGGACGATCCCTCCCCGTGTGAGTAACGTCTGCTACCATCTTTTCTGTCATGGAAAATCCCAAAGTTCGCGTTCGTTTTGCGCCTTCGCCTACCGGCCATCTCCACGTCGGCAATGCTCGCACTGCTCTGTTTAACTGGCTGTTTGCTCGCAAAACCTGTGGGACGATGATTCTGCGCATTGAAGACACGGACGTCGAGCGCAGCCAAACGAAGTACGAAGAACTGCTCATGGCAGATTTGCGGTGGCTCGGCCTGGATTGGGATGAGGGTCCTGATGTCGGCGGCCCGTATGTTCCTTATCGTCAATCAGACAGGCTGGAAATTTACCGCGAATATGCAGAGAAACTATTAAGCGAGCGCAAAGGCTATTTGTGTTTCTGCACTGAAGACGAATTGCAAAAAGAGCGGGAAAAAGCGACTACCGAGCATCGCCAGCCGATTTATTCGGGTAAGTGCTGGGCGCTTGATCCCGAAGAGTCGAAGAGTCGCCGCGCCGCAGGTGAGCATGCGGCAATCCGCCTGCGCATTCCCGAGCACCCCATTCGATTTCACGACATCGTTCACGGTGAAGTCGAGTTCTCGAACGAAGTCGTGAGCGACCCGATCATTCTGCGATCGAACGGAATGCCGGTGTACAACTACGTGGTTGTGATTGACGATGCCTTGATGAAGATCACGCACGTCATTCGCGGCGACGATCATCTCTCCAATACACCGAAGCAGGTTGCGTTGTACGAAGCATTAGGGTGGCGTGTGCCCGAGTTCGCGCACCTTTCGACAATTTTGGGTAGCGACCGGGAACGATTGTCCAAGCGGCATGGGGCGACATCCATTGCTAACTTCCGCGAAATGGGGGTTTTGCCGGAAGCGTTGACGAATTATCTGGCGTTGCTCGGATGGGCGCCAAGCGGCGGCACCCGGGAGATCTTTACGCCAGCAGAGTTGACGAAAGAATTTACCCTCGAGCGCGTTACGCCATCTCCGGCTGTGTTTGATATGGAGAAGTTGTATTGGTTGAACCGGCACTACATCAAAGAAGCTCCTGCTGCCAACCTAATTCCGCTGGCGCGCGGTTTCTTTCTGAATGCTGGATTGATCATCGATTCTGCCAATACCCCAACGAATGATTGGTTTGACAAGCTTAGTCAGCTTCTAATGCCGTCCATAGATCGTCTCGATCAACTGCCAGAGCGGGCATCCCTTTTTTTTGATTACGACGCGCAAGCTGCGCTTGCTGCGTCTGACAATGCCGAAGTCTTAAGCCTCGCTAATACTCCTGCGGTTTTCTCCTCGTTTATAAGCAAGGTTTTGACCGATGAGGCGGCCAAGGAAGGGCGACTCACTTCGGAACGTTTCAAACAAATTGTGAATGAAGTCAAAGCGGAAACTGGAGTCAAAGGCAAAGAATTGTTTCATCCGATTCGCATCATCGTTACAGGATCGCATTCCGGCCCGGAGTTCGACAAGCTGATACCTATTCTCGAAGAAGGCAGTCATCTTGCCTTGCCAAAACATGTGCTAAGCGTATTCGAGCGCGCGCAAGCCTTCGCAATGGCGCGAGCATAACTACTGCAGAATTTTATTGAGAGCGGTTTTCAGAGTAGGACTCTCAAACTGATATCCACTGGCCATGAGCTTCGCTGGCTCGACCCTTTGACTGGAAAGTAGAAGTTCTTGTCCCATCTCGCCCAAGGCGACGCGAATCGCAAAAGCAGGTATCGGAAGAATCGCTGGCCGCGATAAGAACGAAGCCAGCGTTCTAGTGAACTCGGCATTTGTAACCGGATTGGGTGCCACCATGTTGATCGGACCCTGCAACATTTCGTTACCAAGCAGGTGCAACATTGCGCCAATCACATCCTTCACATCAATCCAACTCCACCATTGATGGCCGCGTCCCAATTTTCCACCTAATCCCAAACGAAACGGCAGGAGCATACGTTTCAGCGCTCCCCCCGATGCGCTTAGAACCAGACCAAATCTTGGGTGGACAACCCGGATGCCTGCGGTTTTAGCGGGGTGCGTACCAGCCTCCCATACCTCGCAGACTTCCGCGAGGAAACCAGTTCCGGCCTTAGCGTCCTCGCGCAAAATTTCATCGCCACGATTCCCGTAATAGCCGATGGCGGATGCAGACACAAACACACGTGGCGGCGCTGAGGTTTGCCCAAGCGCTGCCGCTAAATGGCGAGTGCCAAGATCACGACTATCGAGAATGCGTCGCTTTTTGGCTGCCGTCCAAAGACCGAAAATACTCTCTCCCGCGAGATGGATGATTGCGTCGAACCCAGAAACTGATTCGGGATCAATCGGTTCGGAAGGATTCCATTGAATTTGTCGTGGGTGCGACGGCTTGCCGCGAGTGAGTTGAAAAACCTGCCGGCCTTGCTCGATCAAAGCGGGGATAAGAGCCGCAGCGATAAATCCCGAAGCCCCGCTGACGAGGATCTTGTTTTGGGCGTCCGCGCGGCTCCTTATCACGAAACCCAATGTAGCAGGTTCGTGAGGACACCAGCGTGCGACGGTATAATCAAAATGCGAGGCCCAAGGCCAGCCTTTTCCATCCCTGCGGGCTGGGCATCCGGTATGGGAACGATTCGTCAACAGATCGCTACGAATGTCCTTACGGTCACCAAGTTTCGCGACCTCCTGCAAAACATGCGTGAAAATCGACCGACGGATGACCTGGAAATCGTCCGTAAAGCTTACGATTTTTCGCAAAAACATCACGCCGGTCAGAGCCGGGCATCTGGTGAGCCGTATCTTGTTCATCCACTGGAAGTTGCCCTCGTGCTCGCAGAAATGAAGATGGATCCGGTTGCCGTCGCCGCCGGACTGCTCCACGATTCTGTCGAAGATACCTCAGTGACGATCGTTGACATTCGTAAGGAGTTCGGAGAGCAGGTCGCGCATATCGTTGAGGGCGTAACGAAGATTAGCAAAATTGATTTCGCGACCAAAGAAGAAGCGCAGGCAGAAAATCTGCGGAAGATGATGCTGGCAATGGTGGACGACATCCGGGTCATTCTCATTAAACTGGCTGACCGCCTGCACAACATGCGTACGCTAGAGCATCTTCAGCCCGAGCGCCAGCAAAAAATTGCCCGGGAGACCCTGGATATTTATGGACCCATTGCCCACCGCCTAGGCATGGGAAAAATTCGTGGTGAGTTGGAAGACTTGGGTTTCCGCTATCTCGACCCCATCAGTTATCAGCAGGTCCACGAGGCCGTCGAGGCCAGGCGCAAGATCGGCCAGCAATTTCTGGCCCGCGTGGAAGGCACGCTGCGCGAGAAGCTCAAGGAAGCTGGCATTACGGCGAAAGTCGAGAGCCGCACCAAGCGCCTATACAGCATTCACAAGAAACTCATTCGCCAGAAAATCAGCGTAGAGCAGGTCTATGACCTTTACGCCATGCGCGTGATCACGAACTCGGTGCAGGATTGTTACGCGGTACTCGGAATCGTGCACAACATCTGGAAGCCGGTGCCGGGCCGGATTAAAGATTTCATCGCCATGCCCCGGCCAAATTTTTATCAATCTCTCCACACATCGGTCATCACCGAGCAAGGCACTTCATTCGAGATTCAGATTCGCACTCAAGAGATGCACCGCACAGCGGAAGAAGGCATCGCCGCCCACTGGAAGTACAAAGACGGCCCGGTTTCCGCGCAGGATGAGCAACGCCTCGCCTGGCTGCGGCAGGTCGTCGAATGGCAGCGCGATGTTTCCGATCCCAGCGAATTTCTTTCAACCCTAAAGATCGATCTGTATCCCGAAGAGGTTTATACCTTTACGCCGAAAGGCAAAGTTGTTGTCCTGCCGCGCGATTCCACGCCGATTGATTTTGCATACTCCGTCCATACTGAGGTGGGGCACGCTTGCGTGGGGGCCAAAGTCAATGGCCGCATGGTACCTCTGCGCCACAAATTGCACAGCGGTGACATCGTCGAGATTTTAACGCAAACGGGCCATTCTCCCAGCCGAGATTGGCTGGGCATAGTTAAGTCATCGCGTGCACGAAACAAGATCAAACATTGGCTGAACATTCATCAGCGCGAGCGTGCTGTCGAAATCGGCCGCAAGCTGATTGAAAAAGAAGCGCGCAAGTATCGCATTGCGTTCAAAGACATCAAGGATGAAGACCTGCAACGAGCAGCTTCCGACTACGGCCTAGGTCAGATTGATGACCTGATGGCCGGCATTGGCTACGGCAAGTTCGCCGCGCGTCAGATTCTTGCGAAGCTAACGCCAAGCGCCACAGAACTGCCGCCGGAAGAGAACATTGAAAAACCAGGTGCGTTTACCAGCGTTGTGCGACGGGTTTTCGGTGGAGACAAGCACAATGCCATCCGCGTCAAAGGCCACGGAGACTTGCTCGTTTATCGCGCCCGCTGCTGTAATCCGATTCGCGGGGAAGCAGTCGTCGGCTACGTCACCCGCGGCAAGGGGGTGGCGGTTCATGCCGTGAATTGTCCGAATGTCACGAATTTGATGTATGAGCCCGAACGCCGAATTGACGTCGAATGGGGCCATGAAGACGAAACGGGAAGCGCATATCCCGTCAAAATTACTGTTTTCTGCGACGACCGCTTCGGCATGCTCAAGCAAATCACGGCCGTCATCGGTGATGCCAAAACAAACATCCGCAATCTGGAAGTGAAGTCAGAAAATGGCCAAGCCAACGTGGATGTCGTCCTTGACATCGCTGATTTGAAACACCTGGAAAACATCATCAACGGCGTTCGCAAAGTACCAGGCGTGCACGATGTGCAGCGGCTGCAAAAACTTTAGCGGGCGACGAAATTAGAGGAGAAATCATGCGAGAAGTGATTGCGACAAAAGACGCCCCTCAGGCCATTGGGCCTTATTCGCAGGCAATTAAAGCTAACGGATTCGTGTTTGTCTCGGGGCAAATCGCGATCGATCCAGCGACACAACAAATCATTGCCGGCGATGTTGCTGTGCAGACCGAACGCGTGATCAAGAATTTAACTGGCATCCTACACGCCGCTGGCAGCGGACTCGAAAAGGTCGTCCGTTCGACGGTGTTCCTTAAGAGCATGAATGACTTCCCGCCCATGAACGAAGTTTACGGGCGGCATTTCCACGTCGCGCCACCTGCCCGCTCCACAGTTGAAGTCGCACGATTACCTAAAGACGTACTGGTGGAAATCGACGTAATCGCGTTAGTCTAAGTTCCAAACTTTCTACGAAACTGAATCAGGAGAGAACAATGTCCAAATCTCTAATCGTCATCGTGTTGATTGCGATGGCCGCCGTATTTGTGTATGCGCAATCCTCAGCGAAAAAGGCCACCATGAAAACAGATACATCCGTTCCGACCAAGGTGACTGGAGAGGGCACCACGACAGCGGACGGTTTGAAATATTGGGACATCAAGCTAGGCACAGGCGCGACCGCAGCAACTGGGCAGAATGTAACCGTCCACTACACTGGTTGGCTGACCAACGGCAAGAAATTCGATAGCTCAGTGGACCGCAACGAACCCTTTCAATTTGGCCTTGGGCAGCACCAGGTGATCAAAGGCTGGGATGAGGGCGTTGCCGGCATGAAGGTCGGAGGGAAACGTCAACTTCATATTCCGGCGGCGTTGGCCTATGGGGATCGCGGTGCGGGCGGAGTGATTCCCCCGGGCGCCGATTTGATCTTTGACGTGGAATTGCTGAAAGTGCAGTAAACAGATTGAATACTTCGACTAGGCCCGAGAGTGCTCGGCCCTTTAACTTCTACGCCTTCACGACTTTACCGCTGCGCAAGCAGTTGGTGCAGACACGAATCCGCTTGCCTTGACCATTTACCTTGGCGTGAACCGGACGCAGATTGACATTCCAGCGCCGCCGCGACACGTTGTGCGCGTGGCTGATGTTGTTTCCGAACTGCGGCCCCTTGCCGCAAATTTCACATACTTGTGCCATGATGACTCGAACTCCAGAGAAGTAGTTACAGAACCTGTAAAGCTTAGATTTTAGCGGATTTCGCGGATTTTCTCAATCTCCCAACGGATCGCCACAAATTCATCGTGCGATACTCAGAATATGCCCGTTTCAACTGACCCAAGGTCCGTTAAAGTCAACCTAACGACGGGTACGGGCCTGGAGATCGAGTGGAAAGACAACCACTCTTCCCATTATTCTTTTGTTTTTCTCCGCGATGCCTGTCCGTGCGCGCTGTGTGACGACGAGCGCGCCAAATCTGGACGGAAGATTGGCGCACCGCAGAGATTACCACCCGGCACGTTGCCAATGTTCAAAGAGAAAGCCAAACCAGTTTCAGCCGAAGGAGTTGGCAAGTATGCCATCCGCTTCGACTGGAACGACGGGCATGCCCTTGGCATTTATTCCTGGAAGTTTCTCCGCGAAGTCTGCCCCTGTGAAGCATGCAAAGGTACTACTTCTGAGCGATGAGAGGCTCGATCTTTTCGATGACGATAGCGGTCGAACCACCTCGCGCGAAGGCCTTGCCAGTCGCTGTGACCCGCTGACCTGCAAACGGCAGCAGCTTATCGTTCTGTCCGGAAGAAGGCGTGGTGTCAGCGATGGGCCAATAGATAGTCCCGTTGTCCGTGAGAATCACCAGCGGCGATCCGGCTTTGGCACAAGCAATCGCGCACTCCGAACTGATGGGCTTCTTCAGGTTCTTCGTGAAAGCGCAAGCCGAGTCCAGCACATAGCCTTTTACGGAGACCGGTTTGCCCTCCGATTCAGCGCCAATGGCTAGAACAGCGGTTAGCATAACGCATATACAAGCCGACTTGACTGCGATATTTCGGTTCATAGGTTTGTCCTCGTCTGCGTGAAGGCCAATTCTAGCGCATCTTTCACAGAATTGCTTAAGCACGGCATTTCTTAAGATCGGCCAATCGCTCATTGCCCCATAATCCCTGTAAAATTGATTCAGCGATTTCGGAGCTTCTTCCGCATTGTCTTTTCTCGATCAACTAAATCCGCCGCAACGCGAGGCTGTTGAAACTGCCGATGGGCCGGTGCTTATCCTTGCTGGTGCCGGCAGCGGCAAGACCCGCGTTATCACTTTTCGCATCGCGCATTTGATTGAAAACCGTGGAGTTATGCCGGATTCGATTCTGGCTATGACTTTCACTAATAAGGCCGCAGCGGAGATGGTCGAGCGCGTGGACAAGCTGGTCGGCGGCCTGTCGGTTGCCAAGCCGGTCATTGCGACCTTTCATTCTTTTTGTGTGCGCGTGCTCCGGCGTGACATTGAAGCGTTGCGCACTCCCTCGGCTGTTCCCGGCAATCCGCCCATTGGCTACACCAAGAGCTTCGTAATTTACGACGAGAACGATCAGCAGGCG
>JBEKTR010000060.1:0-15135 GCA_049515835.1 Terriglobales bacterium | reverse complement strand
AAGCAACGTGATCCACGCGCCCTCCATGAATTTCGCCACCAGCACCACGGCCGTGGTGGTGCCGGTGACAAATGCACCGAGTCCGTTCACCAGCGCGCTCTTCACCCAACCCGGACCGCGCTTTTTTCTCCAATGCATGACCATGCCGGCCTGGGAGAGCGTGAACGCCAGAAACGCACCAACCGCATAAAGCGGGATCAGGCGGTCTGTCACGCCGCCGAAAAGAATCAGTACCCCGCCGCACAGCAGGGCCAGCACAACAATGCCGTAGGTGTAGACGAGACGCCGTCCGAGGTAGCCGAAAACGTGCGGCAGGTAATTGTTCTGCGCGATGGCGCGGCACAGACGCGGAAAATCGGCGAAAGCGGTGTTCGCAGATAGAGACAGAACCAGCAGGATCGAGCCGATGGTGAGGTAGTAAAATATCCCCCTGCCAAAAACCGCCGCTGTAAGCATCGAGAGCATGCTCTGATAACCTGGGTGGCCCGGATCGGTCGCTGCGATTCCGTAGGCCTTTACCAGATAGGAAATCCCGGCCAGCAGTACGGCCAGAAGAAAAATAATCGCGGTTAAAGAACGCTGGGCGTTCTTGACTGCAGGTTCTTTGAAAGCTTTCACACCGTTGCTGACAGCTTCCACACCAGTCAGCGCCGTGCAACCGCTGGCGAACACCTTAAGCAATAGCCAGTAGCTAACGGCTACCGTCATTGGCGGTGGATGCGGGAGCGGCACCACCGGTGAGGGATGTCCCCTTGCAATCAGGACACGAACGACGCCGGCGATGATAGTGATGAGCAGCGTACCGACAAATAGATAAGTGGGAACTGCGAACGCTGTTCCGGCCTCGCGCACGCCGCGGAGATTGATGACGGTTATGATGACCAAAATACTTACGCAGAGAGAAACTGTATGCGGCAGCAGCAACGGAACGGCCGAAACCAAGGCGCCTACTCCGGCGGAAATTCCCACTGCTGCCGTGAGAATGTAGTCTGCGAGGAGAGCGGCCGCGGCAAGTAAGCTGGCGGGTGCTCCAAGATTGAAACGCGCCACCGTGTAGGAACCACCCCCGGAGGGATAAGCCGCGATGGTTTGGCGGTAAGAGAAATATACGATCACGAGCAGCGTTATGATGGCCGAGCTGACGGGCACGATGTAGCGAACACCGACAAGGCCAAGGGGGATGAGCAGAGTGAGAGCTGCTTCGGGTCCGTAGGCGGCGGAACTGAGCCCGTCGAGACCAAAGATCGGGATCCCTTGCACGGGGCCGATTTGCTCGGCGCGTTCGTCGCTGGTCTTAATTGGCTTACCGACAATAAGGTCAAGTATGTTCACAGTCGATGCGGTCCAAGGTGCGGTTCATGATGGGAAAGGCTTCAACCCATGCGTGTCGCATAACCCTTAAGAGTGTCTGAGTCACAATAGCACCTCGTGATTTATTCCGGCTCATAGATCACTTCAAGGAAAGTTATCGCGATTTCTGCATGGTCGATGAGTGAGTAATTGTTGGAAACAGGCGTTTTCGGTCAGAGCACCCTCAAATAAGCGAAAGCCTATTTTTCGCGAACTGGCTAAGAGGGATGGGTTGACCTGTCAGCAATCGTTCGATAAGTGTTCATTAGTTCAGGGTTTTACGCGTCCTTCCGTACGGTATTAAATAGACGGTAGTACACCACGATGCCCATACCAATAGCGCCCCGGGAAACAGAAGATTAGGTCTGTGATCGCTAATCCGCGAAGCCGAGGCGTTGTGCCTAGTCGGGCGGCGGTTTTATGCCTCTCCTTATGTATTGTGTCGAGTTCTAATGGAGTGTCACAGGTGGCTGTGAATATCTCCGACTCCGCGAACCAATTGATTCGCGCGGTCATTGCAAACGAACTCCGACAATCCGCTGAAGACCCGAGCCGCTGGGCGTATGAGGTTGCCACAACGGACGAAGATGGTAAGCAGCGCGTCAAAAGAGTGGTGGAGCTGCGGGATGGGTCTGTGGAACGACTCCTTGCCATAAACGGCCGCCCCCTAAATAGCCAGGAAGAGACGGCGGAATCAAAGAGAATCGTCGAATTCGTCAACAGCAAACAGGAACAGGAAAAAGCGAGTCGAGCTCAAGAAAAGGATGCGGCCCAGTGTATCGAGTTTCTGAAAAAGATACCCGAAGCCTTCATGTTTGACGATGGGGGACGGGTGGGGGATTTCAGGCGCCTTACTTTCAAACCGAATCCCAGCTTTCAATCCCACTCTTGGCAGGATCGGATATTGCATGCGATGGAAGGTGAAATGTTGGTATCTCCTAGCGAATTCAGGTTGGTGGCAATGCGCGGGCGGTTGGTTGAAGATGTGAAGTTTGGCGGTGGATTGTTGGGACATTTGCAGCGCGGGGGAGAGTTTCACTTGGAACGACACAATATCGGCGACGGCCATTGGGAGATGACAAATCTTGAGGTAAACATGACCGGCAAGGCTCTCCTTTTTAAATCGATCTCTATACAGCACAAAGAGGCTAAATCGAGTTTTAGACGCGTCGGCGACAACTTAGCTGCCCACGATGCGGCCGGAGAGCTAAATTCGAACATTGTCCTGGCGAGCGAGCAGCGATAGAACTTCTGAGAGATGCATTCGTACACACAAAATCAGGATCCGCAGTTTTCGCAGCAACTCAGGCTGCGGCATTTCCGCCAACCCCTCGCGGCTTTTTTGTGGCGCATCCGCTTCGCGGCTGCATTTTAATTGGCGTGCTACGTGGGTCGGCAGTTACAGACGCTTGCCGACTCTAGGCATTCGAGATTCATGAGAAATTATTGGTCGGGACGGGCAGATTTGAAACAGAACACACGCGCCAACCCCTCGCGGCTTTTTTCTGGCGCATCCGCTTCGCGGATGCAATCAAGTTGGGGTGCTTCATGGATCGGCAGTTTTCACCGCAGTTGAGATTGCGGCACTTCCGAAGTAGGAGGGTTATTGGTCGGGACGGGCAGATTTGAACTGCCGACCCCTCGCACCCCAAGCGAGTGCTCTACCAGGCTGAGCCACGTCCCGACAAGGAAGGAATCCGCAATACCGGCGGATAGGGTTAACTTGGGTATTCTACATCATCGGGCGGCGGCCTTCCGGGGAAAACGCCTGGACGCGCCAGTGGAGATGGAAGCGGGCGCGGGGTCTTTCGGCTGCGGCGCATGATTCGCGAGCGAATCACGGGCCTTCGCTCAAGATGACAGATGTAAGAAGAGAGAATAGAAAATCTACCTGCGTCTTCTCTTCTTAGCTTTTTCTTCTCTGCGCTGCTTTTTCTTACCGGGTTTCGGCGCGGACTTGCTCGCACGCGCCGGCGCCTGTTCCCACAGCGCAAACTGAATTTTCTTTTCCACGGGATCGATCCGGTCCACAATGACGTGGATTTTCTGGCCCAGCCGATAGGTCTTCCGGCTCCGCTGTCCGATGATTTCGCGCGTGTTTTCGCGATACGTATAGTGGTCATCGGTGAGCGTGGCCAGCGGCACCAGTCCCTCCACAAAGAGATCAGTGAGTTCGACGAAAAACCCAAATTTCGTGACGCTGATGATGAGCCCATCGAAGTCCTCGCCGACGCGGCTCTCCATGAACTTCGCCTTTTTCCATTCCATCAAATCGCGTTCGGCTTCGTCGGCGCGGCGCTCGGAAAGGCTGGATTCCTCCGCGATGGAATGAAGTTCTGCAAGAGAAAGCGGTCCACCATGCGGCGTGACCGGCTCGTGCTCACGCCGTTTCGACCAGGGGGAAGAACTGGTCGCGCCAGCGTCCGGCTGACTTGATCGTGCCGTTGCCGGTGAGATGCCGGCGCTATTTTGCAGCACCTCTTTGAGAATTCGGTGCACGACCAAGTCTGGATAGCGCCGAATCGGCGAAGTAAAATGCGTGTAGCTTGCAGCGGCCAATGCGAAGTGGCCGACGTTTTCTTCGGAATAGCGCGCCTGCTTAAGCGACCGCAGCATTAAATAAGAGACGATGCGTTCCTCCGGCTTCCCCGCAATTTTTGCCGCCAGCTTCTGATACATCCGCGGCGTGATATGCACTTCTTTTGGAATTTCGATTTCGCGCGGACGCTTTCCCGTCCCATAGCTGGCGCGGCGGTCAGACTTAAAGCCCATGCGCTGGATCGGCAGCGCGCCCACCCCCAACGAATAGCCGAAGGCGGCCGCAAGCACTTCAAAATCGTAAACACGCTTCGCGTCGGGTTTTTCATGAATCCGATAAAGCGATGCAATTCGCCGATTTTCGAGATACGACGCCACGCATTCATTCGCGGCCAGCATGAATTCCTCGATCAGCCGGTGCGCGATGTTGCGTTCCGACCGGGTAATGGCCTGCATCAATCCGTTTTCGTCGAATTCGATGACCGGCTCCGGAAGGTCGAAATCAATCGATCCGCGCTTCTCGCGCTTGTGGCGAAGGATGAGCGCAAGCTCGCGCATGAGTTCAAAATTTCCCACCAGAGGCGCATAGCGCTGGCGCAGGACCTCATCGCCTTCGAGCACCGCATTCACGTCCGTGTAAGTCATGCGTTCCACGGAACGAATCACGCCCTCGCACAATTCGCTCGCAACTAACTCGCCCTGAGGATCGATTTCCATGAGGCACGACATCACCAACCGATCCACTTGAGGCCGCAAGCTGCAAATATCGGTGGAGAGTTCGAGTGGAAGCATGGGCACGGCGCGATCGGGAAAATACACGCTCGTTCCGCGAAGGCGCGCTTCACCATCGAGCGCGGACCCCGGCGTCACATATTGAGAGACATCCGCGATGTGTACCTGCAACTCGTAATTCCCATTTTCCAGTTTGCGAACAAGGACTGCATCGTCAAAATCGCGGGCGGTTTCGCCGTCAATAGTAACGATGGGTAAATCGCGAAAGTCGCGCCGATGTTCCAACTCGCCGGAGGAAATCACTCCACTCGCCTTCTGCGCTTCTTCCATCACAGCTGGGGGGAAACGATGCGGCAGGTGGAATTTGCGAATGATGATTTCTACGTCCACGCCGAAATCGTCGGGCGAACCCAGAATTTCAATCACGCGTCCGCGCGGATTTTGCGTAGCGCTCGGCCAGTCAGTGATTTCAACATCCACAACCACGCCTTCCAGATTTTTCGGGTTCTCGTGCCGCGCCGCTTCCCTGCCTAAAACGCGGTCGCGCGATTTTTTCTCCGGCACGGCCTGGAGTGAACTTCCTTCTTCCGGAAATTCCATCCCCGGCGGAATCACAATCGGTTGCGAAATCTTCTGGTCGAGCGGCGTAACGTAATTTCCGCGCGAGCCATCATGAAAAATTCCCACGACGGTTGCCTGCGCGCGAAACATCGTGCGCACAATGCGGCCTTCCGCGCGGCCGTCGGGTTTGAAGTTTGTAACTTCGACCAGCACGCGATCGCCATGCATCGCCGTGCCCACGGCAGGAGGCGGAATGAATATGTCTCCGCTCAGTCGCGATTTCATCCGCTCATCGAGCGAACTGGCGTCCGGAAGTACAAAGCCGAATCCGTCGCGGTGCATGGACAATCGTCCGGCAACCAGGTTCTTTCCCGCCGCAGTCTGGGGAATCGCATAGTGGTCGGAATCGACTTGCACAAGTTGGCCGCCTGCCACCAAACGCTGCAAACTTTCGCCCAGCTTCCGACGTTCCGCTCCATGAAGTCCCAATTCCCGCAGGAGTTGCTTAAACCCGGCGGTTTGCCGCGGTTGCTGCCCGATTTTCTTGAGGATCACGGAATCGTTGACCATGTCCGTTAACGATGTTCAGCCCTCAGGATACCTGAGCGAACGAAGGGAAAGCCCACTCGCCCACTTTGAAATGGTGGCAATTCGGAAATACTCAGAAGGGCATGTTCCTAGAAACACAACAATTTCCACACACGAAAGGCACCACGCGGAGTAAAATTCACACAGGTCACCGGAAATGCAGCTTTGACCGCCGATTCTAAGTTTAGGGAGGATTTTATTCATGTGGAAGCCTACTAATCAGCCTACGTCCCCTGCCCGGCCCAACAATAATGAGCCGGAGCGTCCCGCCATGCCGGCGCCGGTGTCTTCTTCGCCGTCATCGCCGTCCATGTCATCGGAAACGGCTGCTCCTCGTCCCGTGGCTACCACCACTGCCGACCAGGCAACCATCGGCAAGTCGCTCGTCATTAAAGGTGAAGTCACCGGCTCCGAGTCGCTTTATATTGATGGCCGCGTCGAAGGCTCCATCAATCTCGCCGGCAACCGCGTCACGGTCGGCCGCAACGGAATTGTTGCCGCCAACATCAACGCGCGCGAAATTGTCGTGCTCGGCAAAGTTCGAGGCAATCTGACCGCCAGCGATCGCGTGGATATTCGCAGCGACGGTTCGCTCACCGGCGACGTTGTCGCGGCGCGAATCTCCATTGAAGATGGCGCGTTCTTCAAGGGCGGCATTGACATCCGCAAAGCCGGACAGAAGGTCAACGGCGAGGAAGTTAAAGCAGTACCCGCATCAGCTCCTGAAACAGCTGCGGCGCGCGCGTAATTCGCGTTCAGAAAAAATTAGCGGAACTCTCCCACGATATACGTCTTAGAGAGTTCCGCTTTTCATTTGTCTTATGTTCTCAGCTCGGATGAACCGTTGTGGCTTTCCTGCTTCGCAAATCGCGCAGCAGATGTGACCGCGTAATCCAGAGTCCAGCCGCCGTTGCCCCCGCCCAGGTAAGACTGCCTAAACACAATGAGATGACATCTGCGCGCCGGCTGTCTCCCACCATAACTGCTCGCGCAACTTCAAAACTCAACCCGCCGCTAACCACTGCGACCCCCGCCGCTTTGGCCAATTCTCCCCACGGCAATCTTTCTGTCGCGACCAGCTTTCTATAATGCAAAAGGATGGCCATGGCCAGCGTGTTGGCAAGAATTCCCAAGTCGGACGCGATCGCCAAACCTACTCCGGAAAACGCATGAAACAGCGCCGAGTAGGCTGGAATCGAAGCCAGTGTAATCAAGCTGCTGGCCACCATGGGGGTAAACGTATTTCCGGCCGCATAAAAGGCGCGCGAATACAAAGACTGCGCCGACCAGAAGGCCAGCGATAACGAGAACCAGAAGAAATAGGCTGCTGTCTGCTGCGAATCGGAAAAGTGAAAATGCCCGCGACGATAGACCAGATCAATGAGAGGCAGTGACGCCGCCATCATCAGCGCAGTCGCGAGAAACGACGCCGCGAGCACCCGATACACGCTTCCGTTGACCGCATTTTCAAATTCCTGTTTGCGCTTCTCGCCAAAGAGCTTGGCAAAAAATGGCATGGACGCTTGCCCGGTCGCCTGCCCCAACACCGCAATAGGCACGGCAAATAGCCGCTTAGCATAATTCAGCCGCGTAATTTCGCCGACGCCGCTCGAAGCAAAGTGGCGCAGAATCCAATCGTCCGCGCTCACCAACGAAACGCCGAGCATCAGCGGAATCGAAAGCCTCACCCACTCGCGAAAAGCCGGATTCGCCGTATCGAACGAAATCCGGTAACCGGTGCCCGCTCGACGTGCCCCGATGGCATTAATCAAAAACGGACCGAAAAAGCTGCCTGCCAGCGCTCCGTAAGCCAGCGAAGAAATGCCGTAGTGGTGCGATAAAACCACGCCGCCCAGAATGATGAATCCGTTATAAAGCAGCGGCGCAAACGCCGGGAAGAGAAACATTCGCCGTGAAAGCAGCACGGCGGAAACCACTCCACCCACATAGAAAAACAACTGCGACGGCAGAATGATGCGTGTAAGGTGCACGCAGAGATCAAGCTGCTCGGCACTGAATCCGTTGAACATCCAGCGGGAAATCGGCCTCGTGAAAATCTCCGTCAGCCCGATACCGATACCGAGCACCACCGTCATCACCGTAATGATGATGGAAAAAGTTTTCTGCGCGTCCTCTTCGCGGTCCTCCGCCAAAAAGCGCGTATAGATGGAAACAAACGTTATCGAAGCCGTTCCGCCGGCCACGATGTAATTGAGCCAATCCGGAATCGTAAAGCCCGCGACATACGCGTCCGTGGCCGGCCCCGCGCCGAAGGCCCACGCAATGTATGCCTCGCGCAGATATCCGATGACCCGCGACAGCATCACCGCGGACATCAGCAGCAAGGTCGCCGAGAAGGCGCTGTGCTGGTGCGATGGCCGAAATTGGCGCAAGATCCGTGCGCCTATCCCACGTTTCACTGGCGCTGGAGGAGAATTTTCCATGAAAGGCCGATTCTACACGCCGGTTTGCTCCCGACTCGATAGGTGGCGTGGTTCCCGTATCCGCATTCATTCTTAAACTCGGCTTTGACACTCGCGGTCGCGGCCCTCGATAATCACGAGTCGTGACCCAGCAATCTTCAACTCAGAATTCTGTTCGCAGTTCCGTAATGCGGCGATCTTTTCTCCGGGACTTCCCTTCCGCCGTCCGCGGCGAGGGCGTCTGGATTTGGGACGCAACCGGCAAAAAGTATTTGGACTTTTCCGGTTCAGCCGCCGTTAACTTCATCGGTCATAGCGTCAAAGAGATTTCGAACGCGATGGCGCGGCAGGCGAGCGAGCTGGAATTTGTCCACACCAGCCAATTCACCACGCCCGGTGCGGAAGAATACGCAGCGCAGTTGTTGGAATTTGCCGGCCCAAATTTCAAAGATGGCTCAGTGTATTTCACCAGCGGCGGTTCTGAGTCCATTGAGACCGCGCTCAAGCTCGCACGGCAATATCAAGTTGAGTCTGGCCATCCAGATAAATTTCAAATCGTCAGCCGCACCCAGAGTTACCACGGCTCAACCCTCGGCGCGTTGGCAGTCTCCGGCAACCGCCGCCGCCGCGAAATGTATCTACCCATGGTGCGCGAGTCCGCGCATATCGGCATGCCGTATTGCTACCGCTGCAACTACGATTGCACCGACGGGTGCCGCAACTGCGGATTGGAATACGCCGCTGAACTCGAGCAGGCAATCGTGGCAGCGAATGGCGCGGTCGCCGCTTTCATCGCCGAGCCTATGAGCGGAGCCACGCTGGGCGCGGTCGTTCCTCCCCCCGGATATCTGCAAGCGCTGGCCACGATTTGCCGCAAGCACGAAGTCTTATTCATCGCCGATGAAGTCATGACTGGCATGGGCCGCACCGGACGCAACTTCGCCATTGAACATTGGGATCTCGTGTCGGGGACTGTCGCACCCGACATCCTCGTCGCCGCGAAAGGCTTATCCAGCGGCTACGCTCCGCTCGGCGCAGTGTTGGCCTCCAAGAAAGTTGTGGATGCCATCGCCAACGGCTCAGGCGCATTCCTTCACGGCTTTACTTATAACGCGCATCCCGTCTCGGTCGCAGCGGGGCACGCAGTGCTCGAATTCTTGCAGGACCACAAACTTGTCCAAGCTGCCGATTCATCCAAGCGGGAATCGATCGCGGCCAAATTGAAATCATCGCTGAATAGCTTGCTGGAACTCGATAGAGTCGGCGATGTCCGCGGCCTCGGTCTGCTTTGGGCCGTCGAGTTTGTCGTCGATAAGAAATCGAAGAAGCCATTCGATCCGCAACAGAACTTCGCCGGCCGTGTCGGCCAATTAGCCGCGCAGCGCGGACTGCTGGTTTACCCCATGCAAGGCTGCGTGGACGGAATCTCCGGTGACCATCTCTTGCTTGCTCCGCCCGCGGTCATCACCGCCGAAGAAATTGATTGGGCGGTTGCTGAATTACGTGACGCTATCGCCGAAGCCAGCAGTTCTTAATCATCCGTTCTTGGAAACGGATGCTACGATTCTTCTATGGCAAATTGCCTTACCTGTGGACGCCAGTTGCCCGCGCTTTCTTTCGGCCAACAAGGCGATGTCTGTTCAAACTGCCGCGCTTCGGCGGTAAATATGCCTGTGAATACTAACGTGGATGTCCAGGGCGATCCTCGCTGGGCTCATCGTGCTTCGGTAGATAGAACTGGAGGCCAGCCGCCCGCCACTCGCGTACGGCCTCGTATGCCCATCACGCGGATTCTGGTAGGACTCAACGCCGCCGTCTTCGTCGCCATGGCTCTTTCCGGAATTTCCATCACCGAGCCGACCGTTAAACAACTATTGGTCTGGGGCGCGAATTGGGGCCCGTTGTCGCTCAACTCCCAACCCTGGCGTATTCTGGCCTCGAATTATTTGCATATCGGCATCATCCACATCGCATTGAATATGTGGTGCCTGTGGAATTTAGGCGCTCTCGCTGAGCAAATCTTCGAACCCTGGACGTACGTGCTGACTTACACAGCGACCGGCGTCGCCGGCAGCATCGCCAGTCTCTGGTGGCATCCCCTGGTTGTCGGCGCGGGCGCATCGGGGGCCATTTTCGGCTTGGCCGGAGCTTTGATCGCCGCTCTTTATCTCGGCCGCTTGCCCATTCCCAGTCAGGCCATGCGCGCCACCATGCGCAGCCTGCTTGCCTTTGCCGGATACAACATATTCTTCGGCAGCGTCATTCGCGGCATCGACAATTCCGCGCACCTGGGAGGCTTGGCCACAGGTCTTGTGCTCGGAGCCGTCCTGGCAAAACACCTCACCAGCCCGCCGGAAGCGCGGAATCGGTGGCGCAATGCTGTCTTCCTAGCGGCAATCCTCGCGCTTGCCGGGGCTTATAGCGCGGTGAAACAGGCGAACGGCAAGGTCATGCCGCCAGATCTTACTCCGTCGTTTTATCTTCCTCGTCTTCGCTAGTGGAACCGCCAGCCGCTTCATTGGAACTGTCGCCGCCCATCTGCTCCACGACCATGTCCGCCGCGCGCCCGCGGATGGCGAATACTGCCATCTCCGCCCCCTTCACCTGAAACGTCACTCGCGGCGGTTGACGCTGCCATGTGGGCGTAAAGCAATTCGCCGCGACCGCATCGTTGACACTACCGGTTCCGATTTCTCCCAATGGCTTTTTCAGAACCACTTTCCGCCGTCCCAGTTGACTGACGACGCCCAGCAGTTTCTTGCCATCATCCGAAATTCCGCAATAGGCAATGTAATCCCGGTACCAACTCGCCGCCGAATAATACGGATCAAATTCCGGCAACGCGATCGCCGTCACATGCCCGCTCATTCGATCCACTAATAACCATCCCCCCGGCTGCCACTCCCAGCGCGGAAGTGTGTCGTCCGGCAGCGCGTCATTGACGCGAAACGCCCGCCTCACTGCGTACAAGCGGTCGCTAATTTCATGCGGCGCACCAAAGGTAAACTCTTTGATCTGCCCATCCACGTACAAGGCACGTATTTTCAAGGCCAGCGGCTTGCCCGCTTCCGCGCTCCACGACACCGCTGTCCATTTCCCGAAGCTAAGAACATGCGTTTTCGCAGCAGCGTTCGCTGCAGTCCTTACCCCCAGCGCAATCCCGATCATCAAAAGGCAAAATATCTTCACATCACGCATGGCCAAATTTGTGCACGTTCCGTTCATTAACTGCAAGGACAATTGACCAAAAGTGACAATAAATTGCACGCCCAATCCCGGAACGGGAATCGCAGTTGTCCATTACAATGACTAGTAGCGGCTTCGTCTTTCTCATGAGCTCTCCACTCAAGCCCCGGACAACAATTCTCTCGGCCGAAAATTCCCATCACCACATGGGACGCGACAATCGCCGCCGCGGCGCGCGCATTCTTCTCGTAGACGACAACCCGGATCTCGTCGCGGTCCTGCGCGAAATGCTGGCGGCACGCGGCTACGAAGTTGCCAGCGTGAGCAATGTCGAGCAAGCAGAAGCGGAAATCGCCCAGCGCCCACCCGATCTCATCTTGTCCGATGTCGTCATGCCGGGAAAATCGGGCTACGATTTGTGCCGCGAGCTCAAAGAAAATCCTGCCACTCGTCTTATCCCCTTCGTGCTGATAACGGGTTTGACCGACCGCGATGATCGCCTGCGCGGCATTGAGGCCGGCGCCGACGACTTTCTCAACAAGCCAATCTTTCCCGAGGAACTTTTCGCCCGCGTCAAATCATTGCTGAAGCTTAAAGACTTCACCGACGAACTCGAAAATGCGGAATCCGTTTTATGCACGCTCGGCCTCAGCGTCGAAAGCCGTGATCCTTATACCGACGGCCACTGCGAACGCCTCTCCGAACATGCCAGCGCTTTAGGCCGCCATTTGGGACTCGACACCGACTCCATCATCGCCTTGCGGCGTGGCGGATTTCTTCACGATCTCGGCAAGATCGCGGTGCCCGACGAAATCCTCAAGAAGGGCTCCGATCTTACGCCCGCCGAATGGGAAATCATGAAGCAGCACCCGCTCACCGGCGAAAACATCTGCCGCCCGCTGAAATCGCTGCGGCGCGTGCTGCCCATCATTCGCAACCATCATGAACACTTCGACGGCAGCGGATATCCCGACCATTTGCGCGGCAACGAGATTCCCTTGCTCGCCCGCATCTTACAAGTGGTGGATGTGTACGACGCTTTGCGCACCGCCCGCCCTTACAAGCCTGCGCTCACGCATGAGCAGGCCGTCGTCACCATGGGACAGGAAGCGCGCGCCGGACTATGGGACCCGGAACTCGTTGCCAGGTACTTTTCCATGCTGCAAGCGCAACGCCGCGTCGCATAAATTCGCGGTGTGAATTCTTAAGAACTAGCCTCGCTAGTAAAACGGACACCCACAGTCTTTCTATTTTCCCGGTAATCCCGTATCTTTAACGGCTAACCGCCTTAAGACAACGGCTAAGGAAAAAAGAAAAAGCAAAGTGCCATCGCACAAATACAGCATCATCCTCCCGGCATACAACGAAGGTGTGCGAATCGGCGCCACCCTCGACAATCTTCTTGCCTACATTCGCAAACGCGACTGGGACGCTGAAGTCATCGTCGTGAACGATGGCTCAACCGACAATACCGCTGAACTCGTGCGCGCCCGCGTGCAGTCGAATCCCGCGCTCCGCCTGCTCGAGAATCCCGGCAACCGCGGCAAAGGCTTCAGCGTTCGCCACGGCATGCTTCAGGCCAATGGCGACGTTGCTTTATTCAGCGATGCTGATCTCTCCTCGCCCATCGAAGAAGCCGACAAACTTTTCGCCGCCATTGCCAGCGGTGCAGACCTCGCCATCGGTTCCCGCTGGCTCAACACCGATCTGCAACTCCGCCCGCAGCCACTTTATCGCCGCCTCTTTGGACGCATCTTCAACCTCGCCCTCAGACTAATTTTGGGTTTGAAATTCAAAGACACGCAATGCGGATTCAAGGCCTTCACTCGCCGTTCCGCTCAGGCCATTTTTCCCTTGCAACAAGTGGAACGTTGGGGCTTCGATCCTGAACTGCTTTTTATCGCCGCCCGGCTGGGCTTCACCGTCGAAGAAATCCCTGTCGCTTGGTCGCACCGCGAAGGCACGCGCATCAACCCGCTGGTGGATGGCATGAAGATGTTCGTGGAAATGCTGGTGATTCGCTGGAACTCGCTGTCGGGAAAATACTCCGGCGCCGCGGAGGCAGTGCGGCTGTAGCCCCCTCTAGAGGCTGGCCGCGCGCGCCTGCGCCATCGGCTGCACCGTCACTCCCTCGCCATTGCGGATCAGAGTCATCTTCGGCGCGCAGTTAGCGCATAGCCAGAAAAATTCAATGCGACGGGAAGATTTTTTCATTCCCGTGTCGTACGCGGAGATCGTACTACCAACCGCCGACTCACTGCGAAAGAGCCTGCCTTCGTGCAAATAGAGAAAGTTTGCAGAACATTTAGGGTTGGCGCACTTCGAAAGCATAACTACCTCCAACCGCCTACTAACAAAATTGTACTCCGCAGAAAATTCGTGTCTACATGGTTCTTGTAAATTTGAGTAAAAAGTATGAGTAAGTAAAGGTGGACCGATTGCAGTGACTACTACGCTTCCCAGTATTTGTGGTCGCGCAGGAAGAAGTTCTGGTTCCAAAAATTAAACGCCGCCGAGAAAAACAGTTTCGCGACCCGCGCGTGTCCCATCTTCTGGAAACGCCGGTTGGTCGTGTACACACCGCCGCGGACGATGCCAAACCTGCGGCGATCCACTTGTTTGCTCAGGTGATAGTCCTCGGCAAAGTGAATTTGCTCGTGAAAGCCGCCAAGCTCCTGGAACTTCTTTCTCTCAAACAGCATGAACATGCCCGTACTGAAGGGTTTGTGCAGCCGTGAAAGCTGCTGAAAGACGTTGTTGCCAAGATAAAGCGTCTTGTCGGTGAAGTTGCCGTCGCAGCAAATGATATTTGTGGTCACGCACTGCAACTGCTTGCGCCGCGCCAACTCAACCGCTTGCCGGACCAACGAATCCGACGCCGGCTCAATATCCGCATCCATGAACAGCACATAATCTGTATCGGCTAAAAGCGCTCCGGCATTACGTCCCGCGGAAGGCCGCCCGCCAGGGATAACGGCGACACTAAGACGATCGGCAAAGCTCATCACCGCTTCCCGGGTGCCATCGGTGGATTCCGCGTCAGCGACCAACACTTTCGTATTCCGGATCAGCGGATAGTCCTGCTTCGTCAGCGAAAGCAGCAATTGCGGAATCATCTTCACTTCGTTCTTCGCCGGAATCACGATCGTCAAATCGCTCGCGCTCTTCGACGTTGCTGCCGTCATTGTATTCATGAATGCGCACTCCTTCTTGGTCAACAGTGATGTAGGTGGGCTTGGTGTCCACCCACGCGCCCGCGTTGTAGTAGTGGATGCCGTCACGCTCCTGCTGCATGGCATCGTGCGTGTGCCCACAGAAAATGCGGTCGGCCTGATGAAAGCGGGCGTGGTCGAGCGCGCCCGACGCCACTTTCGGCGACAACCTCAGCCAACGCGTGTTCAGCCGGTCAATCATGCGCGCCACTGGCTTGCCTTTGAAATCGAGCTTCTGTATCTGGAAATACAAAAGCGTTCCCCAATGATTCAGCCGGACGTTGTTGATGCCCACGTTGTCGAACTGGTGCCCATGTATGGCCAGATGCCGCAACCCGCCGTAGTTCCACGCATATTCCTGATAGACCTGCACCCCAACCAGGTGCGACATGATATCGGTCAATCCCGTGTCGTGGTTGCCTTCGACCCAGACCACTTCCACGCCACGCTTGGGGTTCGACAGCTTGCGGATAAATCCGAGGAATTTCCAGTGCTCTTTGGTGAGGCGGCCAAAATTGAGGTCGGCGAAAATGTCGCCAAGAAGG
>JBEKTR010000059.1:0-15443 GCA_049515835.1 Terriglobales bacterium | reverse complement strand
CACGTTGTAGTCGAGCCGCCGCTTGATGTGAGCGTAATGGAGGTTGGGTAAGATCCTGCGTTGGGGTCTTGGCCGTGAAACCACCATACAGTATTGGGCCCGCTTATCGTCGGCGGGGGTGGAGCGCATGGCGGAGCGGCATCCTGACCACCTCCGGTTAAGGCGGACACATTCACATCGGGCGGGAGCAGACCGCGGCTCTGCTCGACTTCTGTGAAGAACACATCGTAATCCCAACGGCCGTCTGTTGATTCGCCGTCGTTCGAGTCGGGGTTGATTGCGGATTTATATCGGAACTGATTGCCGAACTGGTCGGTGCGCGGCGAATCCGCGTATTTCAGCGCCAGCGAATACACCCCCAGTTCCGGCAGGGAGTGCAATTCTTCCGGCTGCGAGATTCCGTCGTGGTTCTCGTCAATCCACAGAAGCAGGTGAGCGAAGACGGCGTCGCGCTGATCGATGATGCCGTCGCCGTTGCCGCCATTTTCCGGCTTGTCGAAGACGGCCAGCGCCAGAAACCATTCGGGTGATCCGACTTTGGCTGCTCGGTGAAATTTCCAAACAATTCTTTGCCGCTATCGATCTTGCCGTTGTGATTGCGGTCGACGGCGAGAAATGCATTTCTCGAGGCTTGCGCCGTCCATGCGATGTGGACGGGATGACCGTCTCCCCGAATGTCAAAGACTACCCCTGTCTCGGCGGAAGTCAGGTGAAAGGCTTCGTGCGCAGTGTCAACAATGATTGGCGAGCCGGGGCTGCAGTCGCCTCCAACATACACACACTCGCAACCGTTCCACTGATAGCAGGCTGGCACTGAACGGAGCCGGTTTGGGCGAGGGTCTCTTGGGGCACGATGCCGATAACTGCGGCGAATACTGCGGAGCAAAACGAAAGAAGAGCCGTGCGGGCAAAACGTGGAACTGTCACGGCGTGACCTCCAGCGGCGGAACGATAAATGTTGCAGGGGCCCAAGATCTTTGATGCAAAATCTACGACGCGTTGACTTTAGGTTGTCGTGGGGGTCTGAGTCAAGCAAAAAAAACGCGTGTGCGGTGTCCACGATTTGGCCGAGCATTGAGCCGGGCTTAATTTTACCTGCCAGTTTGCCCCGCTAACGGCAAGACTACTTTGCCGCCGTCCGCTGTATATTCCAATTGGCAATCGGTGCAAGGCTTCTTGCCAGAGATCGGGAAGTACAAATATCCCGAGACCGGAGACGAGGCCACGCCTTCGGGAAGGCCTTTCTCGCCTAACTCAGATTCCATGACTTTGCGATCTTTGTCCGTTGAGCCTGATTTGCGGGGTGTGGCCACGTTGACGCCACCGCGATAGACGGCGCCCGGAGCCTCGGGTCCGGTGACGGGATCGTAATAGCCGCTTTGATATCCCACTCCTAACGACGGGGTCACAGCGACTGTGCGGCCAGAGTCAGACTTCTTATGCAGCATGGCAGCCACTAGGTCAGCAGTGTCGGGCCTGACCGCAACGTCAGAGTTGCCGCGGCGGAGGACGAAATCGTTGAGCGAAACATTGAGAGGCGTGTTTTTGGAGTCTTTCGAGGGATAAAGGGCGACCTCCACGACCATGCAACAACGGCTCACATCGGAAACGAAAGTACGCTTCACCTGATCGGAGTCCAAGAGCGCTGCACCGATAGCGACACCGACGGCTTGCGTGTGGGCAGGATAGGCGGCGACTTCTGTGCGGGGTACTGTGCCTTTGGGGCCATCGGCAGCAAACAGCGGCACGCAGAGAAGAGAAAGCAGGAATAACGCTTTCGCGAGCATGTGGAACCTCCATTTGATCAATCGGCTGAGGGTGGTTCGGCGAATTCATACGCCTCATACCCTAGATTCTGGCGAGATCGCTTTTGGTTGTCCGAAAGTAGTGAATTGCTGTTTACGTTCCCCCGCCTGCATCGGTGCTCAAACGGGCGTAGTACCCCTTGCGGGCGTAAACCCGCAGCTTATGCCCGGATTTACTGACGGAGATATCCACTGCATGATACTGGCCGTTCAGATCAAAGACCGCGGGCTTATAGGAAACCAAATAGCGGCTCCTGATGACCTGCTGCAATTCGGCCAGGCTATGGGTTAACCCTCCCACGGAACCCGGAATATAGGCCACGCCGCCGGTCCGCTCGGATAAAGTTTTCAAAGCACGGTCGCCGGTGTCAATGTCCTCGCTGCCATAAGGAGTCGGTTTGAAACCCGAGGCGGTATCACGTAAATCCCTGGTGCTTACGGTGTAGATGATGACTTCGCCATGGAGAGACGCTTCAATGGCCTCTTTCAGGCTGCTGCTGCTCGAATTGTCTTCTCCATCGCTGAGCACGACCAGAATCCTGGCCACTGGCTTGAGTTCCGGCTTCTGGATGAGTTTTCCGGCAGCGAATGAAACGGCATCCCAGAGGGCGGTGCCTCCCGCAGGCGCGAGATCGCTTATGCCCTCCGCAAGTTTTGCCTGGTCATTCGTGAAATCTTGCACCAGCAGAATGGAATTAGAGAAGCCCACGACGAAGGCCTCATCGGTCTTATTGGTCAGGACCGTCTGAACGAACTTTGTCGCGGCTTTTTGCTCGAAGGCGAAACGGCCAGTGATGGATTCGCTGGTGTCGAGTACGATGCCGAGACGCAAAGGCAATTCGGATTCGCTGAGGAAGCCGGTGATCGCAGCTGGCGGTCGATGATCGTCCTTTATTTTGACGTCCGTTTGGGTCAAGCCCGGGACCGAATTTCCATGGTCGGTCGCAGCAAAGAGGACGGCCACTTCATGCACGTTGTGGTGCAGAATCCAGCCGCCGCTGCTCTGACCCATCGCTGCGCCTGAACCAGGGGTCGCCAGCGCTCCGCCAGCGGTTGCAGCCGGTGAAGTCTCAGATTCGCAATCGTCGCACATGGCTTCCGCTTCGGCGATTTGCTGTTTCTCCTTGGATTCCTGAATGAGCTTCTGCATCTGTACCGGCATCCGGCCGCCATCCGTTGGCGTAGCCTTCACTTCAGAGAATACGGGCGCAACCGCAGCGGTCTGCTTTACCTCGACAATCGGATCGTGAAGATGCAGCAAGATGTCACGTGCGCCGGGAGCCGCCGGAGATTTGGGATCTTCGTGAAGGAAAATCTCCAACTGCCGTTGCGCCTCGGCGAGGTCGTTAAGATTGTCGTAGGCTGCTGCGGCGTAGTAGTGCACAATAGCAGCGTCTTTGTGCTTCTTGGCATGCACGTCTTTGCCTGTGGCAATGACGCCGACGTAATCGTGGTTCATCAGTTCCGCGTAGCCAAGGGCAGTCAGCACCTGCAAATCCATGGGTGCGATATCGGCGGCTTTCTTAACGGCCTTTTCGGCGGAGGAATAGTTTTTCAAGGCCAGCTCAGCGCAACCGAGGTTCAAGTGTGAGATGGGTAGGTGGTCGTCGAGAGTAACGGCCTTGGAGAAATCATCGCGTGCCTGCTCATTTTGGCCGAGGCTCATATGCGCAGAACCACGGGAGTTGTAGGCGGCCACAAAATCGGGATAGATGGTAATCGCGGCGGTCAGATGGTCGAGCGCGCCTTGATAGTCTTTGCGATTGAGGAGCAATACGCCTTTATCGTATTCGTGGCGGGCTTTGCCGGGGGCCTTCAAATCGAGCTTAGAAACGGAGATCGTGGGATTTTCAAGCGGGCTGAGATCGCGCTCCGCCTGGCGGTTTAGCATGGTGGAGTTGAGAAGGGAACTGTCAAAGGGGATGTTCCCACCAGGGGCGCCCATGCCCGCGGCGAAAGGACTGGACTGGCCGTTGCCGACGCCAATACCTCCGCCCATGGATCCCTGACCTAGGGCATTAGAAGCAGCAGCGGCTAACAACAAGCCTACGAAGAGCGCGCGGATACGCATAAATACAACCTCTGCAGCGGACACTCGAGGGGGGATCTTCCGCCAACGTGCCAAGAATTATAGCTGAGCTAATGCGGGCGAACCAGCTTTTTCGCGGGGTTTGTGGCCTATTAAGCGGGATTAACTAAATTTATGGGCTGTCTCATGGGCGGAAATCACACAGGATAAGGGTGAGATCGTCGTCCTGGGTCTTTGACCAACTGCGGGCGGCGTTCAGGATGGCATCGGCTGCCTGAACTGGCGACTGGGAAGCGGTTTGGAGCAGAAGTGCAGCCAGGCGGTCGCGCCCGAAGAAGTCGCCGGCCGGGTCGGTGGCTTCGACAACACCATCGGTATAGAGCAGAAGCCGATCGCCTGGTTGGAGGGGAAAGGTGATCTCGGTGTAGGCGGCGAAATCGAATGCGGCCAGCATCAAGCCATTCTCGGCAATGTCTCGGACGGTGCCGTTGCGCGATAACAGCATGGGCGGGTGTCCTGCGGCGGAGTACCGAAACTCGCTCGCGGCCGCGTCGAGATAAACGTAGGCGGCAGTGACGAACTGGCCTTGGGTGTTCCCAAACAGGGCGGCGTTCATTCCGGCAAGAAACTTCGCGGGCGATGCCGCGTTGCTCCGCTGAGAAGCAGCGGCCATTTTGACCATCGAGGCTATCATGGCCGCAGGAACACCGTGGCCGGATACGTCGGCAATGAGGAGGGCGGCACGCTGATTTTCGGCGACAACGTACTCATAAAAATCGCCAGCGACCGAGGTCATGGGTGCGTAGCGCGCTTCGACACGGAACTGAAGCGATCCGGGGAACGCGTCAGGAAGAATGGAAAGCTGCATGTGGCGCGCAACGTCGAGTTCCTTCTGGATTTCGGCCAACTTTTGATCGCGCGCGAAAACTCTCAGGGCAGTGACATAGCCCAGCGATCCCAGCAATCCAGCAAATCCAATGGCCTCGAACTTTGGCCATCCCAAAGAAGTTGCGCTCACGACATTGTCGAGTAAAACAAATGCTGCAAAAGCCAGAAGGCCCGAGCGAATGACGACAAACTCAGGACCGCTTGCTGAACCTCGGCGTACAAGATTCACCACCAGAACAAGTACCGCGAAAATCACTACGGCATTGTTGATGAAATAGTACGCGGGCCGCAAACCCGAAGTACAAGTGACCAAAGCCAAGATGGTGCCGACCACCGCCAAGAAATATCCAACCATCCTTCCACTGCGATGCAAGAGTCCCGCCGCGCTGAGGAATAAGAAGGCGGGAATCGGCATGAGGAAGTCCATGGCTGAACTTGACCGGATGTATACCGCGGAATTTGCCCATGCGGCGCGAACGATATCGGATTGGACCCACATGCGCAGACCGTAGAGCGATGCGAAGAGCGCGAAATAAACCAGGAGGGCTTCGAATTTGCGGCGAATGCATGCGAGCACGGCCGCCACGAGCCCAAAAGCGATAAAAGCTGAGCCCGCGAAGAGATAGGGACTTGCGCGGAGGAACGCCCGCAAAAAACGCGCGTTATCGGCAGTTTGGACAAACGACATGAAAGGCAAATGTTAACATCCGCGCGGCGACACAAATTTAGTTTTTGAAATATGCGTAAAGTTTGTTTTACGAGCGCGCAGCGCCGACTGGCAGATGTTCGCGGAGCATCGTCAACAGCGGCTCGCGGAGGTTTGGGCCGCAGGCGATGAGACCGGTCAGCAGAGGATTTCTGTGATTGCACGTGAGCGGTTGACCATCGAGCGTGCTGACGAATCCTCCGGCGGCTTCGACGAGAAGAGCGCCAGCGGCGACATCCCATTCGTTCTTGGGAGTGAGGGTGAAGGTGATGTCGGCGCGTCCGGCGGCCACGAGGCCGAGTTTGTAGGCCACCGATCCGGTTGCCTTCACGATAGATGTGGAGTTTTGAAACTGGGTCCACTCGCCGCGTTTGAGTTCGCTTCGGCTTGCGAGAATGAGGGCCCCGTCCAGGGTCGAGCGGTTCGTGGGGTGGGCCGGCTGGCCGTTGTAGGTGACGCCAGTTTCACGGGAGCCCATGATTAATTCGTTGGTCGCGGGATTACAGATGCCTCCGGCGATAGGCTTGCCGTTTTCTACCATCGCGATGGAGACGCAGAATTCGGGAATGCCCTGCACGAACTCGCGCGTGCCGTCGAGAGGATCCACGACCCAGACGTGGCTTTGGTCGAGGCGGGAAAAATCGTCCACACTTTCTTCGGAGAGCCATCCTTCGCCCTGGCGCAGTAATTCTTTGCGCAAGACGGCATCCACGGAGCGGTCGGCTTCGGTGACCGGGTCATGGCCGACTTTGTATTCGGTTTCAATTGCACCTGCGGTAAAGTGGCGAAGAACTGAGCGGGCAGACTCGAGGGCAGAATGGATGCGCTGTAATATTTCCGAGTTTGTAGAAGAAGTCATAAGAAAAAATTTCTTATATTAGAAGATTGCCGGCCAGAGCATCCGAATCCCAGTGATGAGGAGCACGGTGCATAAAATCCGGCGAAGCCATTTCACGGGAACTCGCGTAGCGAGGAAGGAGCCAAGGAGGCCGCCGGGGATGGAACCGATCAGCAGAAATCCAACCAGCGCGAAATTGATGTTATGCAGACGGAAATGCATCATGCTGGTCATGCCCGTCAAGATCACCGCATGCACTACGTCGGTGCCTACCATCATCTTGGGCGGGAAGCTGTAGAACAACAGCATCAGCATCATGATAACGCTGCCGGAGCCGACGGAAGTCATGCCTACCAGAAACCCCGCGGTGAGACCCACGATCACCATGCCGACAGCGGATTTCAACGTCGGAGGGCGCTGCACCACATGCTCTTCGATGCGGCGCTGAAAGAACATGGCGGTGGGTACGATCACGAGCAAAACGCCAATGGCTGTACTGACAATGGAGTTCACGCCGGAGCCGTAGACCGTGCGGAGGTGTCCCAGCAAACTAACGCCGAGAATGGAACCGGGAATGCTGCCGGTTGCGAGAGCCAGAAGCACTCTGCGCTTCACTGTGCCGGAGCGAATGTGCATGAATCCCGCCGGGATTTTGGTGCCGAAGTTGAACAGGGCGTCAGTCCCTACGGCCAGCATCGCAGGAACTTTGAGGGCAAAAATCAGCAGGGGCAGCAAGAGAACGCCGCCCCCTACCCCGGTCATTCCGATCAGGGTGCCCACAACAAATCCAATCAGGATTTTGGCTGCCAGTAACATTCGACTATCGTCCCGAGGATTACGCTGCTTAGCTCTGGCTCTCGTTTACACCGATGAATCCCTCGCGTTCCAGATGAAGGATGATCGCTTGCGCGGCTTCCTCGGGCGAGAGCTCTCCGGTGTTAATAACAACCTCCGCTTTTTCGGGGACTTCGTACGGATCGGAGATGCCGGTAAATTCTTTAAGAATTCCTGCGCGCGCCTTGGCGTAGAGCCCCTTGCGATCACGCTGTTCGCAGACCTCCACGGTCGTGGCAATGTGGACGAGAATGAAGCCGCCGTGGGGCTCGATCATTTGTCGAACGGCTTTGCGGGTGGCCTCATAAGGAGCGATGGGGGCGCAAATCGCGATGCCGCCATTCTTTGTGATTTCCGACGCGACGTACCCAATGCGGCGGATGTTGATGTCGCGGTGCTCCTTGGAGAATCCGAGCTCTGAGGAGAGATTCTTGCGAACCAGATCGCCGTCGAGAATGGTCACGGGACGGCCGCCCATTTCCAGGAACTTCGTCATCAGTACGTTGGCGATGGTGGATTTTCCGGAACCAGAAAGTCCGGTGAAGAAAATCGTTACGCCCTGCTTGTGGCGGGGTGGAAAGCTGCGACGCAGTTCCTGGACGACTTCCGGATAAGTGAACCATCCCGGAATGTCGCGGCCCTCATTCAGGCGCTGACGCAGTTCGGTGCCTGAAATGTCGAGAACGCGCGCGCCCTTGGGCACTTCATCCTGGGGGAAGTACTTGTCCTGATCTTCTAGATAAACCATCATCTGGAAGGGAACCATGGTCACGCCAATATCGGCCTCGTGTTTCTTGTAGAGTTCCTGGGCGTCGTACGGACCGTAGAAGGGCTTGCCATCAGTGTCTTTGCCAGGGCCAGCGTGATCGCGACCGACGATGAAGTGGGTGACGCCGTGGTTTTTGCGAATGAGCGCGTGCCAGATGGCTTCGCGCGGGCCACCCATGCGCATGGCCAGCGGAAGTAATGACAGCTTCGCAGTATTTTGCGGATACTTCGGCAGCAGTAATTGATAGCAGCGCACGCGAGTGAAGTAATCAACGTCGCCGGGCTTGGTCATTCCGACAGAAGGATGAATTAGCAAGCTAGCTTCGACACCCTTGGCTGCACGGAAGGTCAACTCGACGTGAGCGCGGTGCATGGGATTCCGGGTTTGGAAGGCGACGACGCGCTTCCACCCCAAGCGGGCAAACTCGGCGCGTACTTCGGCCGGACTGAGGCGCAAGCTCCGGAAATCATAGTGATGGGGAGCTTCGACGCCTTCGATGCGGCCGCCGATGTACCAGGGATGCGATTTGCTGATGGCATAATCGGCGCCAGGGTGGGCAGCGCTGGTGCTCTTGAATACTGCATCGGCCTCGGCTTTACGGTCCGGTTGCCAGACGTCTTCCACGTGGAGCACGGCGAGCATAACGCCTTCAGCATCGCGGAGCGCAACTTTGCTCGAGCCGGGCTTCAGCGTTTTGGCGAATTCTTCTTTGACATCAAGAGTGATGGGAATCGGCCACAGCACGCCGGAACTCAAGCGCATGTTTTGGCAAACACCTTCAAAGTCGGCGCGATTCATGAAGCCGGTGAGGGGAGAAAATCCGCCGCTCATGAGCAGTTCCAGATCACAGACCTGGCGCGCGGTTAAATCCCAGGAAGGGAACTCGCGGGATTCGGCTTTTAACTCTGCTGCTTTTTTTGCGGGTACGATGAGATCAATAAGTTCCCCGCCGTGCGGGGCGATCAAATGGCTTGTCGAGGCAGTCAATTCCTTGAACCTCCAGGTTCGTTTTTGTATGAATTTGTAGTTCGCTATGTCTTTGTTTTCCTGCACTTATCTAAGACAAAAGATGCTGCTGAATTGGCGACTGGCAGAGGCTGAGGGGGACAAATAATTCCCGATACCTTTCTTTCAGAATACTACGATCTTTGGCGCTGCTCCAAATTTGCCATGTACTTTCGCCGTAACCGTAAGATGGGAGCAATTGGTGTTCCGAAAACATTCGGCCGCGATAATTTTAAGTCTATGTTATTAATAGACTTAGGCGTAAATAGAAAAGCCGGGCTCATTAACGGTGTTCTATGTGCAAATACTTGCGCAAAACGCCGCCGTCAATTCTTCCGGCAATAGTCAATAGGTTCAAGAGAAACAGCCACGGCAGCCGCGTAACCTTGCGGAACCGTGAAGGGTTGCATGAGCCAGCGCTTGATCTCAGCGGGATCTGGGCGGGTGGCGAGCAAAACGCGTTCCGGATGCTCGTCGAGTGCAACATCGAATTGCGCCAAGGGATGGGAAAGCCCCTCGCCCCGGGCCTTGATGTAAGCCTCTTTGCGCGTCCAACAACGATAGAAAGCGGGATGACGTTGTTCGGGCGCGCAATCGCGCAGCGCCTGACGCTCGGCCACAGAAAAGAAGCGCTCGGCGATTTGTTCGGTTTTGATGTTGGAGCGCACGGCCTCTACATCTATGCCGACAGCATGATTCAAGGTGAAGGCAAAAGCCACTAACCCATCGGTGTGAGAGATATTGAAAGTGACTCTTTGCGATGCATCAGCAAGAAATGGTTTGCTGTGACGGGTGTAGCCAAAGCGAACTTCCTGCGGTGGAATTTTCAAGTAAGCGGCGAGAAACTGGCGCAAAGATCCGCGACTCAGAATGTATTCATTGCGGTTTTTTTCAAAATGAAAACGCGCGGCGCGCTCGCGTTCGTCTTCGGATAAACACTCTCGGAGGGCGTCAACATACGGCGATTGCGGATTCAGCGGCCCTGAATAAACATGGACGGCATGGGCATCGAGTGGTGAAGGAATCGTGTCGCTCGAACCTTCGTCCCAGGTTTGAAAAAGAAATTTCAAGATGAACTGGGCTCTAACTGCCCGCGCCGGGCTCCCCAGATGCATTGGCCAGAGCCGCGGGTTCGACGGCTGCATGATTCGCCGCGTAGCCTGGGCCGGTGACAGGGACGATCGTAGAATATTTCAGGAGGCACCAGAGGGCGCGAAAGCCATCTTTCCAACTGATCTTTTTGCCCTCCTCATAAGTCCGTCCCCAATAGCTAATGCCCACTTCATAGACACGCAGGTGGCGCTTGGCGATTTTGACGGTGATTTCGGGCTCGAAGCCGAAGCGATCCTCTTCGATGGGAATGGACTGAATCACATCGCGACGGAAAACCTTGTAACAGGTTTCCATGTCGCTCAAATTGATGTTGGTGAGACAGTTGGAAAGCAAAGTCAATCCCCAATTGGCGACCGAGTGCCAGAAGTAGAGCACGCGGTGCGGGCCGCTACCCAAGAACCGCGAGCCGTAGACCACATCGGCCTTTTCCTGAATCAGCGGCTCCAAAAGGGCCGGGTAATCCACAGGATCGTACTCAAGGTCCGCATCCTGGATGAGAACGAAATCACCCGAGGCTTCCTGGATGCCACGCCGCAGCGCCGCTCCTTTACCCATGTTGCGCGGTTGGAAAATCGTGCGGACTTTGGGGTGTTCTTTTTGCAGGGCTTCGAGAAGTTCACGGGAGCCGTCCCGAGAGCCATCGTCCACGCAGATCAACTCCATTTCCAGAGGCACGGCGAGGACGCGCTCCACCACGGCGCGCAATGTGCGCCGCTCGTTGTAAACCGGGATGATGACCGAGAGTTTCATCTGGCAGTTGTTCCGCCATCATTCTAGACCACCGGCCGCAGGCGGGTCATTTTGTTTTTCATCCGCGCTTGTTCGGGAGCCATTTTCAAGCGTGTTTCGGTCGGTCGAGTTGGAAGAAAATACTTTTGTTATGTAATTCCTTCCGATAGAGACGGTGGGACGGCATGTGCCGACGCAGATTCGGCAGCGGAAGGCCGCCGGACATGAGGGCTTTAATCTTATGCGGGATTGCGAAGGTTTCGTGAGTGTGGCGCCATGGTGTGGACGAGACGAACTCAGATAGCTGCAAGTTGCTGTTCTACAAAGGCTTGCATGCGGATAGGGAAACAATCCACTGACGATCGGGGTATTAAATGGGTACCAGAACGCAGCGATTAGGGAGCGGCAAAAATACAAGTAAATGGATGCAAGTATCTGCATCATTGGCAACCGGCATGCACTAGCCATTTCACACAAAAGTGCTGCGACGGCCTTTCTCTTCTTTCAAAAGCTTTGGGGTCATAGGCGTTTGAATCTTGAGGCAAGCTGTCACTTGGGTAGCCAGCATAAGTTGTCGCGTTTCTAGTTGAGCGTTTTACATCCGGGAATGGGGAGCAGTGGCTTGCGATTCGGCGCAAAGGATAACTCTGTCCGCTTAGGTCCACGCGAACAAGAAATTGCCAATTTGTTGTTGCAGGGTTGCGACAACGCAGAAATTGGAAAAGAACTCAACATGGCCAGCCGCACGGTCAAGGCCTACTTTAACCGCCTGTTTACGCGCTTCGGCATCGAGGGTGGCATTAAGCGTGTAAAACTGGCAACGCTTTTATACCGGAGGCAACTATGGTCGGAGAGACAGGAAGATATGGCAGCCGCAACCCCAACGAAAGAGAGCAACGAGTCATTGAACTCGTCGCGCAAGGTCTCAAAAACTGCGAGGTCGCTCGATCGATTGGAACCACGGAACATGTCGTAAAAAACTACCTGCGCGTGATCTACGACAAGCTTGGTTTGTGGAATCGCGTGGAGTTGGCGCTCTGGTATGAAGCCCGCAAATTTGAACATGCTATGAATGCTTACGCTGTGAACGCCTGAGAAATCAGGCGCGCTCCCCCGAAGCGACGAGGCCTCCGGGTGCGGAGGCCTTTGCTTTTTGCCTACTTTTTGCTCTCCGACCTGTGGTATTGGCTTATTGGCAGGGCTGGCGATTGGCGGGCTCGAATTGATCGAGCTGTGCGTCGCGCTGCAAAGAAAATTTACCACCGGCGGTTTTGCCGTACATCGGCGATCCAGGGCAGTAGTAGAGCGCCGTATGCAGATCGATCCAGACCTGAATATTAGGATTGCCGAGATTGGGCTGAGGCGGAGGGGGATCGGCAAGTCCGAAGGCGACCAAGCTTCGCTCGAACAAGGATAATTGCGGGCCTGAAGCGTTGTTTCCGCCCGCATTGGCGGAGACGCCGTTCGAAGAGTGAGTTCCCCAGCCCGAGAGCACAGCCAACAAGAGCAACGCAGAGAGCGCGAGATAAAAGTTCGCGCGATGAGCATGCCACTGGCGCGAGAGCCCGAGAACGGCGGATTTTTCGGGGCGCAGGGTTTCGAGCCACTGCCGGGTGGAGATGGCCGAACTCCACGGAGACTTTTGTACTGACGCCGGCGCAGCTTCGGCTTCCGACAATCGCGCCTCCGGTGCAGCGTCCGTGACCGGAATGATTGCAATTGGTTCGTGATTTGGATTGGTAACGACTTCAATGGGTTCATCTTCCGTAGGGGCGGTTTCAGTTGCCGCGAATTCGCCGCTGAAGCGAGAGCTCGAAAAAACAGATTCCTGATTGTTAAACGATGCGGCGGAAAATTCCGCAGGCGGAACTTCCGACGAGGAAATTTCGTGCGCCGGCGCAGCGGGAGTAGACGCAGGTTCCGTGGGTGCAATCAGGCGTTCAATCTGGGGCTGGAGTGCGTCCATGGCTTCCAACATAGTGGCGCGCTCGGAGGCGACAGTCTGCTTCCATGCCATTTCTGCCGCACGGGCAATCGCGTCGCGCAAGAGGCTAGCCATAAGCTCTGCGAGCCGCACATCGCGGGCGTCAAAGGCATTGGGACGATCGGAGGCAAGCTCAAGTACGCTCTCGATCTTGCCTTCGTACTGAACGGGAACGAGAATGAGCGAACGGATTCCGCGATCGCGGCAAATTTCGTAATTAATCTCGGGTGCGGTCTTTACGTCAGGACAAAGCAGGATCTTGCCGAACAAGGGTGAATCCGGCAGAAGAACTGGAGCAGCCGAACTTTGCGCAATGGCGACGTGCGTTCCCGGTTCGATGGCGGATTTGCCGCTGGTGGAAGAAAAGATCAGTTCGTCGTTTTGCACGATACCAATGGCTGCGCTTTGTGCGTGAACGATGGTGCGCGCTTTTTCGACGATCAATTCGGCAGCTTCGGCGATGTCGAGTTTGCGCTGCTGAATTAGTTTTTGAGTTTCGACAACCTCACCCAGAGGGTCGCTAGCGGCAGCGTTTTGACTGGCTGGTTGATCCGATATCTGCTCGGCATGGTGCCGCTGGAGGACGTAGGCTGACTCGAGCAGCTGTTGAAAAGTCTGTTCGTCCAGAGTCAGTTTTCTTCCGATTTGTTCCTGCGAACTCACTCGCCCTCTGTGATGCCGTTCCGTTTCCGATGGACGCTGCAAAGCTTATTGTAGAGCAAGCGTATTGGATTCACAGGGATAAATGCCATTAAGTGCCTGATTCCAGTAACTTAGGTACTCACTTTTGCACGGTGTAGTGCGTCAGACTGGCGTACCGAAATCAGACAAGCTTCATTGCGCTTGCAGCTGCCTCATGGAAAGCGGCACCGTTCGAAGAGGTAGATTTGATCGCATCGCGGCGCGTTTGTGCCCTTGTGATTCCAGTTGGGCACTTCCCAGATTCCACAACAGCGGTAATATAGTGGCAGACCACTCGGCTATGCAAGTTTCGGCGAGCAAGCCAAGCAGCACAGGCCTAACCCCTCCCGGCGGACGTGACCGCCGCCGCCGCATGCGGCACCGCGTTCATACTCCCGCCTATGCCAGTCTCAATCAGCCGCAAGGCGCCATGCTGGATTTATGTCCGATTCTCGACCTGAGCGAGGAGGGAATGTGCCTGCAAAGTTCGGTTCCGCTGGAAACGAACCGGCGTGTACAGTTCTTTCTGGATTTATCGGAAACGAAAAGCCGCATCCCAGTGAGCGGCATGGTTATCTGGTCGGATCGTGCCGGACGCGCGGGCATCCGCTTTGAAAATTCACCCGAAACTCCGCTCTCGGATGACAAGATTTTGTCGTTGAAGGAATGGCTTTTCGTCAACGCCCTCACCGCGTGGATGCATAATGCCTCTTCGCAAACGGCCGCGACCACGACCCTGCGGGCTCGCAATGCCATTCCGGCCAGGGCGGGAGATCTAGAGGCGCCATCCATCGCCCGCTTTACGGGTCCAGACTATACAGGGATGCTGGCCGCGATCGATGCGGTCAAGCGCGAAGTCGAAGCGCTTGGGCCGAAGCTTGATTCGTCGCTGCGCCTGATTGCCGAGCGCGCAGCTGCATTTACACAGGCTTCAGGAGCGGCGATTGCGATAGCGGATGTTGATGCCGCGAGTATTTCGACTGGGGTCGTCCTGGAAATGACTTGCCGGGCCCGAGCCGGCGCCGATGCGCCCAGCTTGGGTGCGCGGCTGCAAGTGGGAACAGGATTTTCCGGTGAATGTGTGCGCACGGGAAAGTTGTTGCGCTGCTCCGATACAGAAATCGACCCGCGCGTCGATCAAGCAAGCTGTCGCGCGCTCGGCATTCGATCTTTGGCGGCCGTACCTATACGTTCGGGCAATTTTGTGGCCGGGCTGCTGGAGGTTTTCTCTCCTGCGCCGCAGACGTTTGACTCGATTCCCAGCCCGATTTTGCTGCGTCTCGCCGATGTCGCTTCACTGGCGATTCATCGCGCCGCGCAAGCCATGGTGAAGGCCCATAGCGACGAAGAAGCTTTGCAGGGCAAAGCTGCTGAACAGGGTCATTCCACGAAGGCCACGTGGCCTATACGGATGTCTCCGAGCGGTTCGTCAGAGAACGATCCGGACGTTCCGGCGCTTTTCGAAAGCAGCGACGCGAGACCCCTGTCTCCGGTACGGCGCACATTGCTGTTCGCGGTGGCACTCACATTGATTCTGGTAGTGGTCTGGCTGATAGAAACCTGGCCATCGAAACCGCGTCCGCTGCCGATTCAGCCTACTGGCGCGGCAAGCGCGCCAAAATCCAGTTCAGCTACGCCTCTTCCTGTGGGCATCGATGGTTTGCGCCAGTTGGCAACGCAAGGAGATCCTTCGGCGCAATTCGCCCTCGGGGTTCACTATGCCACCGGCGAAGATGTGCCGCAGGACTACGGCGAAGCTGTGCGCTGGTTTACCATGGCCGCGGAGCAAGGTCAGGTGATGGCACAAGCCACCCTAGGAGCTTACTATTGGGCCGGCCGCGGCGTACCGCAAGACTTGCAGAAGGCCTACTTCTGGGCCATGCTGGCGCAGGCCGGCGGCGATGAGGCGAGCAAGGTTCGTGTGGCATTTCTTTCGTCGCGCATGACACGCCCGCAGATTCTAGCCGCTCAGCAACGCGCGGATGTTTGGATTAAGGAGCGCCAACTGGTGAGCAGCGCGACCCTTACGAAATAGCCTTCGATACTCCCCTGCCGCGAGTTA
>JBEKTR010000058.1:0-15477 GCA_049515835.1 Terriglobales bacterium | reverse complement strand
TATGGCGAAACCATCCCCTATGCGTCGCCTCCTGCAAGGCGATGTGGGTTCCGGCAAAACGATTGTCGCCTTCGAAGCGGCGATCATCGCCATTGAAAACGGGCATCAAGTCGCGCTCATGGCGCCCACTGAAATTCTCGCTCAGCAGCATTACTTCTCTGCCCGCCGGATTTTGGAGCCGGCAGGCTATCGTGTCGTCCTCCTCACGGGTTCGCTGGAAGACGATCGCAAGCGCGAGATCCGCCGTCACATCGCGCAAGGCAATGCACAACTTGTCATCGGCACCCACGCCTTGATTGAACAGCAAGTTGAGTTCGACAAGCTTGGTCTCGTTGTTGTGGATGAGCAACATCGCTTCGGCGTTTTGCAGCGTTTCAAGCTGATGAAAAAGTCTGCTGAACCAGATGTCCTCGTCATGACCGCGACGCCCATCCCCCGCACTCTCGCGCTCACCCTCTATGGCGATCTCGACATCAGCGTGATTGACGAACTTCCTCCCGGAAGAACGCCCATCATCACACGCCGCGTCTCCGATGACGAATCTCCAAAAGTTTGGGAATTTGTGCGCAAGCAAGTAGCAGCCGGACATCAAGCCTACATCGTTTACCCCGTGATTGAGGAGAATGAAGAGAACGGGATTAAAGCCGCGCTCAAAATGTACAAAGAATTGAGCGGTAAGGTTTTCGCCGATCTGAAAGTCGGCTTGCTGCACGGCCGCCTCGCCGGGGAATTGAAAGAACAGGTCATGCGGATGTTCCAGAAAGGTGAACTCGACATTCTGGTCGCAACGACTGTAATCGAAGTCGGCGTGGACGTCGCCAATGCGACAGTCATGGTCATCGAGCACGCGGAGCGTTTCGGCCTGGCCCAATTGCATCAGCTTCGCGGCCGCATCGGGCGCGGAGCGGCGAAGTCTTATTGCATTCTCATGACCGGCGGCAAAGTCTCTGAAGACGGTGAGCGCCGACTCGATGCCCTCGTCCGCACTAGTGACGGTTTTCAGCTAGCGGAACTCGATCTCGAACTCCGCGGCCCCGGCGAGTTTTTCGGCACTCGCCAGGCCGGAATGCCGAGTTTTCAAGTGGCCAGTCTCATCCGCGACCGGGATTTGATCGAAGTTGCCAAACGCGAAGCTGCCGCCGTTCTCGCCGGACCAAACAAAGAAATCTCCAAAGAAGAAATTGACCGCGCACTGCGGCAGATGCGGGCAAAGTGGCACAAGACTTATGGCTTGGTCGAAGTCGGCTGAACCCCGCTCAGCTACCTGTGAATGGAGTATGATTTTGCTTAATTGGCAATGGCGCTTAGGCAGCCGCGTTGATGTGATTTTATGAAAGAATTCTTCCTCTCCGAGTGTGCGCAGCAAGAAAACAAAATCATTACTTCGAGCTTTGTCGTGGTTTCGAAACAGGTCAAACCGAAGAAAACCGGCGAGCCTTACCTTGCCCTCACGCTCGGCGACCGCTCCGGTCAAATCGAAGCCAAGATGTGGGACAACGTTGAAGATTCCCTCAACGCCTTCGAGCAGGATGATTTTGTCAAAATCAAAGGCCTGCTAAACAAATACAAAAACCGGTTTCAGATCACGATTCACAAATTGCGCCGCCTCGGCGATTCAGAAATCGAATATTCCGACTTCCTACCCAAGACTACGAAAGACATCGGCGAACTCTGGCAGACTCTCGCGGGTTTTGTGGCCTCATTCCAGAACCCGCATCTCAAAGCGCTGCTCGAGTCTTTCATGGCTGATCCTGAAATCGCTGAAGCCTATCGCAATGCGCCTGCGGCAAAGACCCTGCATCACGCCTACATCGGCGGCTTGCTCGATCACGTCGTGTCGCTCTGCCGTTCCTGCGATTTGATGTGCCGTAACTATCCGCAAATCAATCGCGATCTATTACTGACCGGGGCCTTTTTGCACGACATCGGGAAGATCCACGAACTCACCTACAGCCGGTCTTTTTCCTATACGACAAAAGGCCAGCTGCTCGGTCACATGATCATCGAACTCGAGATGTTGCAGGCCAAGCTGGCCCAATTACCCGATTTCCCCGACGAACTCAAGACTCTGATTGAACATCTCATCATCAGCCATCACGGACAATATGATTTCGGCTCGCCGAAGCTGCCCATGTTCCCCGAGGCACTCGTTTTGCACTATCTCGACGATCTCGATTCAAAAATGGAGGCGATGCGCGCGCACTTCGAACGCGACTCTGGGGCGGGCGGATGGACCGGATACAACCCTTCTCTTGGTCGGCCACTGCTTAATACAGCGAAGTTTCTGGAGACGCGCAAGCCGTCAGCCGAATCTTCGACTCCTGAAAATCAATCGCAACAGGAAGCGACGGCTGCCGTTTCTCAATCCGGAAGTGACTTTCCCGAAGAATGAATGGGTCATTCCTAATTGCGCCCACTCGCGCTTTCTGATAAATATGACCGACAGAGTTAAAACCTGCAGAATCTATTAACGCACAATATTACGGAGGGAACTATGCGAACGCGATTGACGGCATTGATGCTTGGGCTTTTTCTATCGGTCCTGCTGCTGGGGTGCAATAAGAAGCAACAATCGACGGACACCAACTCGACCGACAGTAACTCCATGGCTGCGAATGCGCCCGCTCCGGATAACAATGCGGCCCCGGCCCCGCCGGTAAAGGTGGAAACGCCGCGCATGGAGAAGCCAGCTCCACCTCCGCCGCTGGTGGTTCCCGCAGGTACGACCCTCACGATCACGACGGCATCCGCTCTTGGCTCAAAAATCAGTCAGTCTGGACAGAGCTTTTCGGGTACCCTGTCAAACTCGGTAACCGTCAACGGCGCGACTGCCATTCCTGCGGGCGCCAACGTGACCGGAACCGTCGTGGACGCCAAGGCGCTCGGTCGCTTCGCTGGGGGAGCCAGCCTGCAACTGCAGCTCACTTCCATCAGCATTAGAGGCGTGGATACCGCGATTCAAACCTCTTCAGTGACCGATGCACAAAAAGGCAAAGGCAAGCGCACAGCAGTGATGGCGGGTGGCGGCGCCGCTCTTGGCGCTCTCATCGGAGGTCTCGCAGGCGGCGGTAAGGGTGCGGCCATCGGCGCAGTCGCCGGCGGTGGCGCTGGTACTGGCGGCGCTGCATTCACCGGGAACAAAGACATTCTTTTGCCGGCCGAATCCGCGCTCAGTTTTAAGCTGGAACAGCCGTTGACCGTAAGACGATAACGGGCAACGTTGCCATTTCATTCTGAACGGGTCGCGCGCGAACCCTGCGCATGGCCCGTTTCACGTTTAAGAATCCAAACCGGCCTAACCCCTTGTCATTCCGAACCGTTCGGAGCGTGAGCGAGAACGTGTGAGGAATCTGCTTTTCTAGCTCTTTCTCCGTTATCTTTAAACGATGCTCGACTTCTCTCGCTTCCGCGTCCTCACTTTCGACTGTTACGGTACGCTTGTCGATTGGGAAACAGGAATCTTTTCTGCCCTCCGCCCAATTCTTGCCGCCCATGACAATCAACTTTCCGATGATGAAGTCCTGGGACTGTACGCCGAACTTGAAGCTGCTGCGGAAGCCGGTGAATATCGTTCCTACCGCGAAGTCTTGCAAGATGTGGTGAAGGGATTCGGCCAGCGCCTGCGATTTGCTCCTTCGGCTTCTGAGATTTCTTCTCTGCCTGATTCCGTCGGCCGGTGGCAGCCATTTCCGGACACCGTCTCCGCCTTGCGCCGATTACGATCCAAGTTTCGCTTGGCCATTATCTCGAACATTGACGACGACATTTTTGCGGCTACCTCTCGCCTGCTCGAAGTAAAATTTGATGTCGTAACGACGGCACAGCAAGCCCGCGCTTACAAGCCTTCCCTCAAACTTTTCCAGCTGGCCGAGAGCAGATTAACCGTCCCGCGCGAGCAATGGCTCCATATCGGCCAGAGCCTTTACCACGACGTAGTTCCCGCGCAGTCTCTAGGCATTTCGACTGTCTGGATCAACCGCCCATCGCCGCGTCCGGGTGCGGGCGCCGCGAAAGCAGCCTCCGGCAAGCCTGATCTCGAAGCCCCTAATCTTCAAACTCTCGCCGATTTGGCGGTGGGCAAAGGCTGATTGCTTATAATCAATCATGCCGACTTTTGCCCCGGTTGACGAACAACTCGCCTACATCAAGAAGGGCTCCGCGGAAATCATCCGTGAGAGCGATCTTCGCGCCAAACTCGAAAAATCCCGCGCTGCCGGAAAACCCCTGCGCGTCAAAGCCGGCTTCGACCCCACCGCGCCCGACCTCCATCTCGGCCACACGGTTCTTCTTCGCAAACTCAAACATTTTCAGGATCTGGGCCATACGGTCATTTTTCTGATCGGCGATTTCACCGGCATGATCGGCGATCCCACTGGACGCTCCGTCACGCGCCCGCCGCTTACGCCCGAAGAAATTATGCGCAACGCCAAGACTTACATGGCGCAGGTGTACAAGATTCTCGATCCCCATAAGACCGAGACCCGCTTTAACAGCGAGTGGTTCAACAAAGTCACATCCGCTGACTGGATTCGCCTCGCCGCGAAATTCACCGTCTCGCAAATGCTCGAGCGCGAAGACTTTCATAAGCGTTTTCAGGAAGAAAAGCCCATCGCGCTGCATGAACTGCTTTATCCGCTGGCGCAGGGATACGATTCGGTGGCGCTGCAAGCCGACGTCGAACTTGGGGGCACCGACCAAAAATTCAACTTGCTTGTAGGCCGCGAAATGCAGCGTAGCTTTGACCAGGAATCACAGGTCGTCCTTACCATGCCCATTCTCGAAGGCCTCGACGGTGTCAACAAAATGTCGAAGTCACTCGGCAATGCCGTCGGTATTCAGGAACCGCCACTCGAAATGTATGGCAAGCTGATGTCCATCTCCGACGGAATGATGTGGAGATATTACGAACTCCTCACCGATATCCAACTGCCGGACATCGAAAAAATGAAGCGCGAGACGCATCCCATGCAGGCCAAGAAAGATTTGGCCCAGCGCATCGTGGCCGATTTTCACTCCGCGGAAGCGGCCACTAAAGCCGCCGAAGATTGGGCCAAGCAGTTTCAGAAAGATGAGGTGCCGGAAAACGCCGAACGCGTCGCCGTCAGTTTTGGCGAGGTGTCAAAGCAAGGGGACCTTCTCCTTGATAAGCTTCTAGTTCGATGTGGGCTTGCGGAGTCAGGCAGTGATGCAATCAGAAAGTTGGATCAAGGAGCTGTTCGGGTGGGCAGCATTGTGCGAAAAGCTCGACAATACAGGCTGGAATCGAATGACTTTCCGCAGGAATTGTTAGTGCGAGTCGGAAAGCGAATGAAGATCGCCGTTGTCGAGCGATAGCCATGTGGGGACAGCCGCCCTCGGCTGTCCGGTCGAGCGAAGCTCGACAGCCAAATCCCAAAAATCCAAACCCTGCGGAGTTTCACTCCGCTGGACAGCCGAGGGCGGCTGTCCCCACACAACCAAACTTAATTCCCATATCGGGAACCACCACAAAAGTTTCCTTAGTATTTCTCAAGTCCGAATCCCGCACGACTTACAATTTTTCCTAATGCCCAAGGCTTTTTATCGCCGTCAGCTTCCACATCTACAGCGAGACGACAAGGCGCATTTCATAACGTTTTGTACCGATCACCGTTGGGCTCTTCCCGAACCTGCTCGCACGATTGTTCTAGATTCTTGCTTGTATGACCATGGCAAGAAGTTCGACTTAATATTTGCGGTTGTCATGCCCGATCATGTTCACCTGATCCTTGTTCCAGTGATTAATATGCAAACCAGGGAGGTTTATTCACTCGCCGGAATTACTGACGCAATCAAAGGCGCGTCGGCACACAAGGTCAATCAAGCTCTGGGTCGCACTGGCCGCGTATGGCAGGCTGAATCATTCGATCATGTGGTTCGCTCTTCAGAAAGTTTGGACCAGAAGATTGAATACTTGCGCGAGAACCCTCTTAGGCAAGGCTTGGCACGCAAATGGCAAGGATATCGTTGGATATGGCAGAATCCATTGGTCACCAGCCCGCGTTGACCCATTTTATTCTCCCCGGCCCTCGACCCTCCGACAGCGAACTTGTCCCAGATTTGTTAGTCTCTTCCTCGCATGCGCGCCGCCGCGATCGTCGGTCCGGGGATTTCATCTCGATATCTGGAAAAATTCAAAGCCACTAGCGATGTCGCTTGGGTTTCCGGAGTACCAAACCAATCTTCGGACGCTGACGCCATCGTGATCTTTGGCGGAGATGGCACTATCCATCGCCAGCTCTCTCGCCTCGTTGCGTTGCAGCTTCCTGTCTTAATTGTCCCTTGCGGCAGCGGAAATGATTTCGCCCGCGCTTTGAATCTCCGTCACGTGCATGACGCTCTCGATGCCTGGCAACAATTTAGTCGAACGCAGGCGAACACTCGGAAAATTGACCTCGGCCTCATCCGCGAGAGCGATAAGAATATCTGCCATTACTTCTGTTGCGCCGGAGGTGTCGGACTCGATGGCGAAATCGCCCGCCGGGCCAATGCGCTTCCGCGATGGCTTCGGGCGAATGGCGGCTATGCGCTCAGCCTGCTACCTGCACTCGCGAATTTCGCAGCGATCTCGATGAACATCAACTCTTCGAACTTGTCGGCAACATGTCTTGCCTACGTTGCTGTCTTTGCCAACGCTCCCTACTACGGCGGTGGTATGAAGATCGCTCCTCGCGCCCGCCTTGATGACGGCAAACTGGATCTCTGCATCATCGGGGACATGGCAAAACTTAAACTCCTCACCCTGTTCCCGACGATTTATTTCGGAAAACATCTGAAAATTCCCCGAGTGGAATACACACAAACGCCGAGCCTTACCTTAACGACGGAAATTCCGTACCCCGTTTATGCCGATGGCGAATACGTTTGCGAAACGCCCATTGAAGTCGGCATCGCCGCGAAGGCTTTGCCGGTGATTGTCCCGTAAGTCTTTGAGAGTGCTAAACTACGGCCAATATGGAAAACTCCTCAGAACCCCGGCGTTCCCGCACCTGGCTTTGGATCCTTATCGGCGGCGGCGCATTCTTTCTTTTTGTGTTGGCAGTCTTCACGCTGGTTTATCTGACCATGCACGCGGGCCAGTCGTCTTCGGCGATGACCTTTGGCGACAAAATTGGCGTCGTGGATCTCGAAGGCGTCATCCTCGACTCCAATATCATCGTTCAGCAGTTGAAGAAATTCTCCGACGATGATTCCATCAAGGGCATTATCATCCGGGTGAATTCACCCGGTGGCGGAGTGGCAGCTTCCGAAGAAATTTACCGCGCGGTCAAGCGGGTCCGCGATGAGAAAAAGAAATTGATCGTTGCCTCCATCAGCACAGTCGGCGCGAGCGGCGCGTACTATGTTTCGTCTGCGACCAACAAAATCTATGCGGATAACGGTAGCGTCGTCGGTTCTATCGGCGTGATTTCTGAGTGGGTTAACTACGGGGACTTGCTCAAATGGGCCAAACTCAAGCCGGAAGTACTCACGGTCGGCAAATTCAAAGATACCGGCGACCCCTCCCGCGATATGACGCCCGACGAACGCGCTTATTTGCAATCACTGATTGACAATATGTACGGGCAGTTCGTGCAAGCCGTCGCTGATGGACGCCATGCCAAAGTGACTGATATTAAAGCCATTGCTGACGGCCGGGTGTGGACCGGGCAGCAGGCTCTCGATCTGCACTTAATCGATCAATTGGGCGATTACCAAACCGCAGTGGATGAAACCGCAAAATCCTTGGGCATCAAGGGCGAGCCCACGCTTGTCCATCCTGAAAAAGATCGCAAAACTGTGCTCGATCTGCTTTTCGGGGACGTTTCCCAGTGGCTGCCCAGCAAAGAGAAGATTCTCGATCAGCAACAATTGGGCTTCTACTATCTATGGAAGTAGATACTTGCGGAGTGAAATATTTGAGCCCAACACTTGCGCACAACCCCTGAAATTTGAGAAGGTTATCTCACAGCACCTGTATTTATTAGGTTCAAATCAAGGGAGCTTTGTAAGCAAGAAGCTCGCTTGACGCTATCGCCGCAGGGCAGGAGAAAATAGGGCGTATGACAAAAGCTGATCTCATCGAAGAAGTCTCCCGTTTGGCCGAATTAACGCGCAAGGATAGCGAAGTCATTGTGGAAACCATCTTCGGCAGCATCGTTCGCTCGTTGCATGTGGGCGACAAAATCGAAATTCGCGGTTTCGGCAGCTTTCGCACTCGTCAGCGCAAACCTCGAGTGGGACGCAACCCCAAAACTGGCGAGCGCGTGGAAGTCCCCGCCAAGAAAATCCCTTTCTTTAAACCCAGCAAGGAACTGAAAGATACGGTGAATGCCGGTGCTCCGGAAGCGATTGCCGCCCCTCCCACTACTACTTAACGCCCTATTTGAACGTCGCATTTCGCAGAGTCTTCACATAGAAGTTGTCCCGCTGGGCCGAAGTGTTGTGCACGAACTCCAGCACTTTCAACATCCTATCTCTCTCTAAGCGAGGCAGTTCGTTGAATTGCATCGCCACGCCGAAGCCGGGATCAAATCGAATCACCGTTCCCTCGACCAGCAAGTCCCCCCCGCCGATGGAAAACCCGATTTGAATTTTCGTCCCGGCCGGCAACACAGCCGTGGTTTCGAGGTAACAGCCGCCCAGGCTGATATCGCTTAAACTGCCCAACGCCTGCGCGGTGGATCCCGCAGCCAGAAACTCAATCGTAGTCCGGCACTTCATACGGGGATAGAGCCGGCGATTACGCTGCTCCGGCCGCTGCGCCTTTTCCAGGTACATCCGGCGGTCAGCCTCGGCAAGCAGCTTCTCAGCGTCCTCACCGTCTCCGGGATAACTGGCTTGTCCTACGCATAGCGAAAGAATGTCTTCCGAACAAACTTCCCGGCCAGCCATCCGGGCCAATTCGCCCAGAGTATTGATCTTTTTCCGGATGGCGTCGGGATGCAACCCGGGTGCGACAATCACGAATTCATCCCCACCCATCCGCGCTACATGGTCATAGTCGCGGCAGCTGTCTTTCACAGCCATAGCGAACAGACGCAATATGCGGTTCCCTTCCAGATGGCCGAAACGATCGTTGATCTGCTTAAACCCATTTAGATCGCACACCATCACCGTGAGGGGCGAACCATCGCGTTTGCAACGAGCCAGTTCGCGATCCAACTCCAGGAATAGCGAGCGTGCGTTCGGCAGCCCGGTCAAATAGTCCGTGGTCGCGGAGCTTTCCGCTTGCTCATACTTCAACGCATTTTCGATGGCGAGGGCCATCTTCGAGCTGACGGCCTGCAGCACGCGGAGATGATCGGACGTAAACGCATCGCGGTCAGCATGATAGAGGGCCAATACTCCTACGACGCCTGTCAGGCCATCCAAGGGAATCGCAAGGGCGGAGCGCAGAGTGCTGTACTTCGAAATATCGTTCATGTACCCCGGCTCGACCGAAGGATTGCCGTTAATAATAGGTTTTCCATTCTGAGCGACCCATCCGGAAAGCCCTTGCCCCATAGGGATTCTCAACGACGAAAATAGCCGGAAATTTTCGCCGCTCACATGTACCGGCATCAGTTCTTCGCCCTTGCGTACGTAAACTGCTATGGAATCGAACGGCACCAGGCGGCGTAATTTTACCGAGAACACTGAGAGAGTCTCATCCAGGCTCAACGACGAACCCAGCTCCTGGCTCAGTTCAAACAGGGTTTGCGCTTCCTGCCGGGCAGCTGCGATCGACGCGAGAAAATTCGTTTCGGGGCCTTGTGGAATACGGACGCCGCTATTTTCGAATCCAGCCGCTGGCGCCGAGCCGCGTTCGATTTTCGCTTCCGTGGACAGCTTCGATCCCGTCTCAGTGTCTGTGCTTCCATGCACAATCCGTTCCAGATCGCGGTAGCGTTTCTCGAGCACCGCGACCACTCTCGGGTCGAAAGACTTGCCCGATTCGCTCCCCATCCGCTTGATGACTTCATCGAGCGGCAACGCCCGCCGATATTGCCGGTCCGAAGCCATGGCGTCCAGAAAATCGACAGCAGAAAGGATTCGCGCGCCGATTGGGATGTTCTCCCCTTTCAAACCATAGGGATATCCCGAGCCATCCCATTTTTCATGGTGGGCACGAACGATCGGCACAACCGGATAAGGGAAGCGTACCCGCTCGAGAATCTCCGCCCCCACGACGGGGTGTATTTTCATCTTTTCGAATTCTTCGGGAGTCAGACGTCCGGGCTTCGAAATGATGTGCTCAGGAATGGCTAGCTTGCCGATGTCATGCAGGAGTGCAGCGGCGTTCAGAGCTTCCTGTTCTTCCGGCGAAACTTTCAATTGCTTTGCGACTTCCATTGCATACACGCGCACCCGCTGCAAATGGTCGTGCGTTGTGTGATCCTTGGCTTCAATGGCGAGCGCTAGGGCCTCGATGGTTCGCAAGTGGAGATCGGCCATTTCGTCCATATGGCGTTTTTCGCTCTCCAGTTTGCCGAGATAGAGCCGGTACGACCAATAAAGCACGTACATCGCGGGGAGAAGCAGCAGAGAACTCTGCCAGTGGTAGAGCCGGTTGCACCAGCGAATTCCCAGCGCGATCGCCGCGCCCACGAGATGATAGGGCAGAGACCAGAAATAACCTCGCCAGACTTCCCAAAATGACTTCCACACCCGCAATGCGGTACCCACCGCACTCGCCGCCGTCTGCACCACAAAATACATAACTGCGGCCACTAGCAGCGGCAGCGTGGCATTATCCAGTTGCCAGTGGTTTTGCGTGAATTGAAATGCCACATACGTCGCCACGACTGCAATCGCGTTCAGACAAACACGGAACGTAATTTGCAACGCGCGCCGCCGCGAACGTTTCGGCGAATGCAATAAGACCGTAAAGCACCCGAGCGCAAGGGTCTCTGCAAAGCTCAATTCCAGAATGCCGAGCAGGATAAAAAGAAACTCTGCCGGAACTGTGCCAGTCGCTTCCGGCAGGTTCGTTTTTAAACGCGAGGCCAAAACGGCAATCAGCAGATAACAAAAGAATTGGGCACTATCGCGATTGAACGGATGGAGCGCCGCATACACCAGGATCGCGGTGCCTACGGTAATGACAACACCGCTATACACGACCGCTTGCCGGGGCAGGGTCTTCCAGTCATGCGTATGACTTGTCAATACTCCTCCGAAGGGCAAACGAACGCCGCGGGCCGGGAGAAATCCCAACTCCACTAATACTAGCTAACCGCATCCATTACAATGAGTTGCAGGATTTGCGCAGTGACTTCGGTAACCCGGAATACCCCACTTTGGTGTGTTAGGAAATCGAAGCTGCGACTTTCAAAAACTACTACTCGGAATGCAAAAAACCATCTAAAATCAAATCATTCATGACTTTGTCTTCATCTGCATCTTCGCCTTCGCAGCCCCCAGCGAGCCCCACGTCCGAGCAGAACCAGGCGCAAACCTATCCTGGGCTGGACTTGCTGCTGCCGCCTGATTTTTTTCAGCCTCTTTGGAAATCTCTGACGGGCAATATTCGTTACACTTTCGCGCCCCCGAAATTGGCCCCGCTGCACTTGACATCCCGCCCCATTGACATCGGGATGCTGCCCTCCGACCAGCTCAGCCTGCCCTGGTATCGCTCGGTCTTCACGAATATTGGCGACGTACTCTCCCCCGAGAATCTACCTCCGCTGCAACTGGAATCCCGCCCCGTGGATGTAGGAGAGTTAATTGCCGATCAAATGAGCCACATGTGGTGGACTTCGCTGCTACGCAATCTGGCCGATACTGTCGCGCCCGAGCGGCAGCCCGCCTTGCAGCTTACTTCCGCGCCCTTCGAAGATGCGAGTATGACCGCAGGCTTTATGTTGCTGCCGCGCTGGTCGTCAGTGATTGAAGGCCCGAAGATCTTTCATCCGGACAAGCCCAAGGCGGCTTATTCTGTGCAGATTCCGCAAGCTGCGCCCCGGCTCGATCCCGAGGAAGTCGAATTCGTACAAGTGCTGCGCGATGAAATGGGTGAGCTGAAGGGTGATCTGCGGCGTTCGCGGTTACGCGCGCGTCTGTGGGTTGGGCTGGCCGCTGCCGAAATGATCTTTCTCGTCGTCAGCATGCTCTGGCATTAAGGTCTGATCTGGCCACCTAGCGCGCCTGCAATCCTGCCAGTTCCTTACGCACTTGATCGGCCCGCGGGCCTTTTGATTCTTCCACCAAGAAAAGTTGTAGTTCCTGGCGTGCGCCATCCATGCGATTTTCGCTCTCCAGCGCATGCGCCGAAATGTAATGGCAAAACGTATGCGGAGACGGGGACCCGTTATGCAAGCCAAGGCAGGTGGAAACTGCCTGCTCGTAACGCTTGTTAAGCAGTTGTACATTGGCCAACAGAGTCATCGTCGCGGAATCCGTGCCGCCCGCCGCCACCGCTTTCACCAGATAGCTCTCTGCGGCGAGCATGTCGCGAAGCTTAATTGAGAATTTCGCCAGATTGACATACGCTTCCGCGAAATGAGGATTCAGCGCGATAGCCTTCTCAAGATTCCCCAGCTCGCCAACACGATCTCCGAGTCGTCCCATTACAACGCCCAAATTGTTGCAGGCTTCCGCATATTGCGGATCGATGGCCAGCGCTTTCTCCAGCTTTTCCCGCGCTTTCGCCCAATCTTGCTTGGCAATCAGATCGCTCGCCTTATCAAAGTTCTTTTGCGCCTCGCGCGGAATTTGCAATGCAGCCGCAGTTACCGTTGCCGCGTTCTCCGAAGTGTTCACCCCCGGAACGGCCACGTTCTTTGTCGCCCGCTGCACCGAAATGAATTGATATTGGCCGATCTTGCGCTCATCGACCGGAAAAGCCGCGCCGTCCGAGGTTTGAATACCATCGCCCGAAACGACCGCGTGATAATCGCCCACAAGGACATTATTGAAGGCGGCCATGCACTCGCTGTTGGTGTATGCGCTAACTGTCGAGGCGCTGGCGCTGATCAAATCCACTCGCAATTGCTGATTGCAGGTGACGCCGTTCGCGTAACTCACGCGCACTTGCACATTTCCCATGTGATCTTGGGCAATCGAGACGCGGCTGAGCACAACAAGAGTGAGAAGAAAGAGAAATGCTAGAACAGGGCGAGAGAACATGGGCGCTTCCCCGCTGGCGTGGCCGAAGAGCGCCATCCGCCAAGTACGGCGAATCCTACTCCCGCAGACAACGAATAACAATAACTTTTTTAATTGTTATGTATGTAATCGACCTTCGCCCGCGCGCTCAGATCCCGCTCTCAGCCGGGGTAGCCGCTGGTGATGTAGCTTTCCAGTTCGTGGATGGTCTCGGCCTGCCCGCTGATGATCCACTTCACCAAGTCTCCGATGGAGACCACGCCCACCACCCGCTCCCCTTCCATCACCGGGAGGTGCCGGAAGTGATGGTTGGTCATGACCGCCATGCATTCATCCACCGTGCTTTGCCGGTTGACGAAAACCACAGGACTGGTCATGATTTCGTGCACCGCCGTTTCTTTCGACGAATGCCCTTTCAGAATCACCTTCCGGGCATAGTCACGCTCCGAGAGAATACCCACCAGACGGCCTTCCGACAACACGAGCACTGCGCCGACTCCGTGCTTCGCCATCACTTCAATTGCTTCGTACACCGACTGTTTGGGGGAGACCGAAAGGACCTTCGCATCTTTCTGACACAACACTAAGTCAATGGGGTCGTTGATTTTCATGAGAACACCACCGGAGCCGAATATTACCACTTTTCATGGGCTTGCAAGCCACAACTTTTTGCGGAAAGCTGGGTTTCTACTATCGAGTCGGAGGTAGGAAACATGAAAAAGACTTTGCTGGTTTTAGCTGGATTGGCGGTTCTGATGGCTTTCACGCCCTCGCCGGCGCATGCTCGGGTTGTGGTTGGCATAGGAGTCGGCCCGGTGGCCGTCGGCCCCGTAGTTGTCGGAGGCCCGGTTTATGGAGGCCCGGCGTACGGCCCCGGTTATGTGTATGGTCGGCCTTGGGGTTACGGACCATACCCGTACGCGTACGCCCCGCGTTACTACGGCCGTCCGTATTGGGGACCGCGCGTTTACGCCTACGGCCCACGCTATTACGGGCCCCGTTATTACGGCCCGCGATCTTACGGCTATCGCCGCTAAGAATGTAACGACGAAAGATGTCTGGGAGTACGAGGTAGAAGAAAGCCCCCGTTCCGAACCTGGACGGGGGCTTTTTTGTGTCCGACATCACACTCTGGAACATCCTCGCCAAAGCCTTTATGATTGCGAATTCCGTTGGGGGCATGGTTATGTGCTTTTCAGCGACGGCGAATTTTGTCGGCAGCGGCGTCTTGGGCGCAGGCGGAGCGCTCACGCTGACCAGGGTCAAGCATCGCCGTGAATTGCTCTTCGCGTCTCTGCCATTGCTCTTCGCCATTCACCAATTCACCGAAGGCTTCGTATGGCTCGGGTTCGACGGCATTCTCTCCATGAAAACGGCGCGCATCATGGGAGCGGCGTTCATGCTTTACGCGCAGGGACTGCTTCCGTTCCTGCTTCCGCTGAGCGTCTGGCTCTTCGAGCGGACGGCAAAGCGCCGCCAGCGCATGGTGCCGTTTTTGGTCATCGGTGGCGCTACCACGCTCTACATCCTCTGGGCGCTCACGGCTTACTCCTTCGACGTGTTCGTCCGCGGAAACAGCCTTGACTACGTCAACCCCGCCACGAACCACACGGTCGTCGGCGTCGCGTATGTGATTGCAACATGCGGTTCGCTTTTCTTTTCGGAGGTCCGGGACATGGTCGTCTTCGGCTGGGCGAACCTGATTATTCTGCTGACCGTGATGGCGGTGAAACGCTACGCCTTCACTTCGCTATGGTGCGCCTATGCCGCCGTCGCCAGCGTGATTATTCTGGCCTATTTCTGGAAAAGCATGGCAAGTAGGCCGTTTAAGTACGTGTGAGATACCCCTAGCCATGCTGCGTCGCCGGATATAGAATTCTGGGGCTTGAATGGAGTCGCCATGATCAAGGCCTTTTGCCTCGTTGTCCTCCTTCCTCCGGTCTGTTTGCCGCAGGTCAAAGTACAAAAATGCTCTACAGTTTTCCGTCACCGTATTCCGTAAACGGCGACCTCGTATTCGATAAAGCCGGAAATCTCTACGGAACCAGCATTACCGGCGGCCTCTCTAACGGGAATGTCTGTCTTGGCACTTGCGGCATCGTTTTCGAGTTGTCTCCAGGCTCTAACGGCAGTTGGACCGAAACGACGATCTACTATTTCTGCTCGGGCGGCTCCACATGCCCTGATGGCGCAGGACCTCTCGCTGGGCTAACTATCGACTCGCTGGGCAATCTATATGGCACGACCCAGTACGGCGGCAATGCAGCTTGCGAATTTGGCTGTGGTGTAGTGTTTGAGTTGTCTCCGCCATCGGTTCAAGGCGGAGCTTGGAGTTACACGAATCTCCACACTTTCTGTTTGGGAGATACCTGCGCCGACGGCCTTAACCCT
>JBEKTR010000057.1:0-15523 GCA_049515835.1 Terriglobales bacterium | reverse complement strand
TCCAATGACCAAGCCGATGCCACCGAAGTTCACCGCGTCATCCATATTCTTATCGAAAAATGGAGGCTGCAAAATGCCGGCAGGGAAGACGATTTCGTTAAGGGATGGATTGTAGTAAGCGTTGACCGTCGGCGGTGTCATGCCCCATTCTTTGCGGTCCACCGGATTACCAATTTTGGCAATTTGGCGCTTGGATTCAAATTCAGTTGCCCGTTCCAGATTTCCCAGCAAATCACCGCGAACAATGGTGACGGAACTGTAATCACGCCATTGGTCGGGATAACCGATCTTGTTGGTGATCGAAGCAAGTTTCTTTTGGGCTTCGGCTTTGGTCGTGTCCGACATCCAATCCAAACTTTGGATGTCCTGGCCCAAGGATTTTTCGAGCGCCGCGACCATCTTCAGCATGCGAGCTTTGCCGTCAGGGCCGAAAGTGAGTTCAACATAGCGTTGGCCAAGGGCCTCGCCAAGGGCATTGTCCGTCGCGGAGACGCAGCGCTTCCAGCGCGGCTGAATCTCCTTCTGACCCGTCAGAGCCTTGCGGAATTCGAAATTCGCATCCACGAACGGTTTGGAGAGCCACGGTGCTGCCACGCTCATCACATGCAGGGACGCGTATGTTTTGAGGGAATCGAGTGATTCAGATGAGAGCACGTCGTTAACTTGCTTGAAGAAGTCCGGATTTACGACGTTCATGTCCGAGAAGTTCGGCGCCCCGACGGCCACGAAATAATTGTTGAGAGAGAAGTTCGACGCCATGGAGACCACGGCATCGCGGCCCATCTTGTGATCGAGCTTCTTGGGATCGCGCCGTTCCGTCCGATCCATGGATGCCTTGGCCAACGCGGTTTCGATGCGCAAAACCGTCTCAGCCGAGGCTGTGGCTTGCTTTTCGGATTGACCGTTGAGTTCAAACAGTTGGGTCACGTAGGCAACGAGGCTCTTGCGCAACTCTACGTTATGTGGATCGTCCTTGAGGTAGTAATCGCGGTCGGGGAGGGTAAGCCCACTCTGATCGATATAGGCAATATCCATGCTGGCGTTATGCAGATCAGCGTCCGAACCAAAGTCAAACAGAGTATTTGCACCCATCAGATGGTCGTGAGCTATCACTTCAAGGAGGGCCGATTTATCTTTCACGGCGGCGATGCGCTCAAGCTCCGGCTTCAAGGGCGTAGAGCCCTTGGTATCCGCTGCTTTTTCGTCCATGCAGGCGCCGTAAAAGTCGCCGATTTTTTGATCAATCGCATCGCGGCCTGGATTATCAACCGAAGCCTTCTCGAGGATGCCTTTCAGAATCGTCCGGTTTCTCTCAGCTAGTTCGCTGAATGATCCCCAACGCGACTGGTCGGCAGGAATTTCAGTGTTTTTCAACCACGTTCCACAGGAGTACTGGTAGAAGTCGCTGCAAGGGTTCTCACTCTTATCAACCGTGCTGGTGATGGAGTCATAATTCGTGGGAGTTTGCGCGGCACACAACAAGGCCAGCAGTGGAAGGCAGACAAGCAAAAAGTATTTACGCATAAATGATCCTTTGGTTTTTGGCGAACCCGCGATTTTAAGCTGATTTCGTTGGACGAGCAAGCCGTGCTTCGGAAAGATAGGCCTTGTTGCGCGACAAGTTCACAAATCTTGCGGCGTATAATCGAATGTTAATCAAACTTTCAGGCGGTGTAAGAGATGGCTGCGACGAACGGCAATCATAACGGCAATAGTGGTCAGACGGTGCCCAAACCACGAGCGGAATGGCTTGAACAGCGTAAGTCGCAGAACAAAGACGGGAATTACTCCCAGATGCACTACGCCCGGCGGGGGGTGACCACGGAAGAGATGGAATATATCGCACTGCGCGAGAAGATTTCTCCGGAGTTGGTGCGCAGCGAAGTCGCCCGCGGACGGATGATTATTCCTGCGAACATCAATCATCCTGAGCTAGAGCCGATGTGCATTGGCGTCGAATCGTTATGCAAAATCAACTCCAATATCGGCAACTCCGCCGTAACGTCGAACATTGAAGAAGAGCTGAAAAAACTGCATACCTCCGTGCACTACGGCGCCGACACCGTGATGGATCTGTCCACTGGCGGGAATATCCGTGAAATTCGTGAAGCAATTCTGCGCCACTCTCCCGTGCCGATTGGAACGGTGCCGATCTACGAGGCGATTTCACGCGTGAAGCGAATCGAAGATTTGAACAAGAACGTCATGCTCGAAGTCATTGAAGAGCAGGCTGAGCAAGGCGTGGACTACATGACCATCCATGCCGGCGTGTTGATTCAATATCTGCCGATGGTTTCGAAGCGCATCACCGGAATCGTGAGCCGCGGTGGGGCGATTCTCGCGCAATGGATGGCGCACCACCATAAGCAGAATTTTCTTTACGAATGCTTCGATGATATCTGCAAGATTTTTGCCAAGCATGACGTCAGCTTTTCTCTCGGCGATGGCCTGCGCCCCGGCTGCATTGCAGATGCCAGCGATGAAGCGCAGTTTGCGGAACTCAAAACGCTAGGCGAGTTGACCAAGAAAGCCTGGGAATACGACGTGCAGGTGATGATCGAAGGCCCCGGCCACGTTCCGCTGGACAAGATCAAAGAGCAAGTAGATAAAGAAAAAGAACTTTGCTACGAAGCGCCGTTCTACACGCTGGGGCCGCTGGTGACCGACATTGCACCCGGCTACGATCACATCACTTCTGCCATTGGTGCGGCGATGATCGGATGGCACGGCGCGGCCATGCTTTGCTACGTCACACCGAAAGAGCATTTGGGGTTGCCGAACGAGAAAGACGTGAAAGACGGCATCATCGCCTACAAGATTGCCGCGCACGCCGCTGACATCGCCCGTCGCCGCCCCGGTGCGCAGGACCGCGACAACGCCCTCAGCTATGCTCGGTACAAGTTCGACTGGGAGAAGCAGTTCGCTCTCTCTCTCGATCCCGAGACTGCGCGCTCCATGCATGATGAGACCCTGCCCGAGGAGGGTTACAAGACCGCGGCTTTCTGCTCGATGTGCGGCCCGAAGTTCTGCTCGATGAATTATTCGTCAAAGGTGGATGAGTACAACAAACGTGAGCATGGACTGGAGAAGAAAGACTATTCGGAGTTGGTGGAGAAGCTGATCAAGATCGGATAGCCTTCAATCAGCGAGATAGGCTAGCCCGCCGAGTGGTCGGCACAAATCTGAACGCCCGTAAATAACGTGATAATCTCGCCGGGCGCCCCGTTTCTCGCCCATTTGCAAGAAGTGGGATCACCGCAGGACGAAGCGAATTGCATTGCGCTGCCCACCGATTCCAGCCTACGATAAGCCTATGGCGAAGACGAAGAAATTCGAACGCGAGAGTCCCGATCCTGTGGTCGATGACGAAGATGAGAAAACCCTCGCTGCCATTGACGAAGCCATTCGGGATGCAAAGGCCGATCGAACAATTCCTGCCCAAGAGGTTCGCAAACGCCTGCCCATGTGGATTACCAACTCCTCTACACTCAAAAAGCGCTGAACGATCCCGCTGAAATCCTCAGTAACATTTCTAAGGATGATGCAGATGCAGCTTCCCGCTTTGGTGGTTCCATTCTCGATCACATTGACTTGCTGACACGATTTCCGCGAATGGGTTATGCGATCCGCAAACGCGCGCGGGTGCGCAAATTGGTCCATAGCCCGATTCTGGTCTATTACCAGATTGATGAGAAGGCTGGCATCGTCGAAGTGCTGCACTTAAGACATGCAGCGCGTAAGCCACCCAAATCCGAGATACGTGGCTAACCCAAGCTTGCTAGCCTTTGAAACCCGCCACGCCGTTCCCACACTAACACCGCAATCGCCGGAATCAGGAATCCGAAAATACGGTTAATCGCTCCCATCGCGCCTGGTCCGAGGCGACGTTGCAGCGGCGCACCTAGTATGAGAAATAAATAGCAGGAGAGCGCGACCGTGGCGATCATCGCATCTCGACCAAATCCGGCGATTTTCCTGTCATCATTCTGGCCCGTTCGCGGAAACAAGCAGCGTCCATCGGCAGCACCGCGAAAGACTCTTTAACTAAAACTCTTCAACTAAGACGAACTCCTGCGTTATTGTGACTAGTCCTATGACTAGTCATCGCTCCACAGAATCGGGATCCTCGGGCCCGTCGATTCGATATGCGCCCCAGATGCCACTTCCAAGGACTCGCGGGGAGCTAAATCGATTTAGCTGGAGTTTCCGGATGGTTGTAGCGAAGGAGGGGTGCGCGCCATTATCCCCGAGTTGTTGTGATCTCGCTCTCGCCAACCCGGTGTCTTACGGGCTAACGGCTCCTGACTCCGGGCCAGAGATCACGACCGCTGTGGCCGATTGGACAAATTGGGTCGAACAGGGCGGCGAAAGCTGATTGTCCTAGCTCCTGAAATCCGCCACGCCATCCCACACCAATTGCACTGCAATTGCCAGAATTAGAAATCCGAAGATGCGGTTAATAGCACCCATTGCTCCCGGTCCCAACCGGCGCTCCAGCGGCGCGCCCAGCATGAGAAACAAGTAGCAAGAAAGCGCGACTGCGGCGATGCCGACGATCATGCCAATGTAGGCGACCCAATGGTCGGCATGCGCGGCCAAACCCATGACCACGCCGATGGATCCCGGGCCGGACAATAGAGGCATGGCCAGCGGCGCAAAAGAAATGTCTTCTTTAGTGGCGGCTTCGTTACTTTCAGCGGGAGTGATGCGGCTGGTCGAAGTCACCATGCCCCAAGCTGTGTTGGCCACGATTAGTCCACCGGCGATTTTGAGCACAGGGAGCGAGATGCCAAAAAAGCTCAGAACGAAGCGGCCAAAAAACAGAAACACCACCAAAATTGAAAAGACATACGCCGAAGTCTTAAACGCCGTCCAAATCCGCTCTCGCTGCGTGAAGCGCGCAGTCAGCGTGTAGAAAACCGGGATGCCGCCAAAAGGGTCAACAATGGGGAACAGCGCCAGAAATGTGGCTGCTGCGGCCAAGGGAACATCGTGAAGAAAATATCCGACTGCATTGCTGGCTGCCATGAGAGTACGGTACTACGCGAAAACCGTCTCTTGCCAGTTCCTAATTAGGCAATTGCGTTCTCCGTGACCCCCGAGCCTGCAGTGTAGAATCGCAGCCAACGGGGAAATGCCGGTGAGAGTTTTATTGCTCCATCCTGAAGACACGCCCGAGTCCGGCGAGTGGACAGGAATGCGATGGGACCTGGTGGTTGATCTAGGTTGGGCAGGGCGATGCGCTAATGCCCGCATGGCGAAGCTATTCGCATGTCCTGTGCGCAGCATACAAGAGTTAACCGATCCCCAAGCGCATGCGGCGAAGTTGCGCGAAGTCCTAGCAATCGGCCTTGGCAGCATTGTCGATCACCGCGGCATTGACTGGTGGGAATTCGCGAATCCCTATCGCCAGCCGCTCCTTGAGCAGATTCTGCAAGCAGCTCAACTATCGAAAGATATTCCTCCCCAGGCTGAAATTATCGCTACGCGGCCGCACCTGCTGGTCCGTGTTCTTGGGGAGATTCGTCGCTCTGCGATTGGATCGTTGCTGCCCTCGCCAAACGGCGCCCTTTCTTGGATAAGACACTATGCGCGATTACAGAAGACCTTAAGTCCGTCGGCATTGACCCAGATTGCGTTCGACAAGTGGGATGCCGGCTATTCTGTTCGCCGATGGTTTGCAGGCACAAGAGTTCCCAGATCGTCCGGAGCAGTATTGCTCCCGTCAGCGTATCGCAACGTAACACGCACTCAAATGGCCTTTGCCCGCATGCTTCCGAACCATCAATTTCTGTCCGTGGTGACGCGTCGCGATGGGCGCACTTCAGAGCCTCCATCGAATGTCAGAGTCTGCTCGCTCGCAGAATATGTAGCCCGGAAAAAACCTGCTGAGACTGAGAGAGAAATTCGAGATCTCAAACACGTTTGGGATACCTTCCGAGAGATTATGAGCAGTCCAGAGTTACAAATCGCAGGACGGCTGGGGGCATTTGAGAATTTCCCAAAGTTTATCGAAAACGGCTTGCGCGTTCGTGATGCTTGGGACGCAGTTTTACAGACGGAAAGCATTACTTCTGTGCTTTCTGCCGATGAGAATAACCCCTTCACGCGCCTGCCCGTCTGGCTGGCCAGCCAGCGCGGAATTCGTACGGTGTACACCGAGCATGGAGCTTTGAATTTTAATCTTGGCTTGCGCATCCCTTGCTCCGAGCTCTATCTGGCGCGCGGCGAAATGATGAAGGATTACTGGTTGCGCTACTGTCATCTCTCCGCCCAGAGAATCGAAGTGGGCGCGCCCGAGGACAATTCCCGAACACCGAGCGCGCACAGCGAAAAACGAAACTTCATCACATTCTTCTCGTCGGATTATGAGTCTTCGGGTGGACGAGTCAGCGACTTCTACCGCGAAATTCTGCCGGCACTGTGTGACCTGGCTGAGAAGTACGGCCGACGGATTGTCTTGAAATTGCATCCATTTGAAAGTTTGCCGGACCGTCGCGGGCGTGTAGATGCCATTCTGACGGCCAATCAGCGGACACGGATCGAATTACGAGTTGGTCCGCTCGATTCCGAATTGCTCGATCGAACCTGGATTGCTATTACCGTAGAATCAAGCGCTGCCGTGGAATGCGCGTTGGCTGGAATTCCGACTTTCTTGTGCAGTTGGTTCGATGCGGCGTGGTGGGATTATGGCAAGCAATTTGAGCGGTTCGGCGTGGCCCAGTCCTTGAATTCTCCGAAGGAAATTGCGGATATTCCACACCGACTCGACGGAAGCCCGCGGCCGGACACGCGAGCCTTGGCGGTTCCAATTGGACGAGAGCAATTGGAGTCTATTTTGGGCTTGGCTGCTTCAACAAACGAGGCGCCTGCCCGGCTGAATCTTGCCTTGTCTTGAATTTCTCATCTTTCGCGATCAAGAATCTTCGTGGCGTGATTCAATGCGGACGTCAATGTTTCCAGGCCTCGCCGTGTTTCCTCCAGGTTGTGTTGATCAATCGCTTCGTTGATCCCGGGAATGACAACTGCGGCGTAACCTGTATATTCTCCCGGCGCGTAAATCGCATGACGGAACCACGGGCGCTGCGGCAATCCTTGCGGTGTCAGTAAAGCTCGTTCGGTTTCAGTAAGCTCCTTGTTAATCGCTGCGGCATCGCTCGCAGGTTTGCTCTCACGCGCCAGCATTCTGCTTCCAGCCTCTTCAAAATGCTTTGCCGCCAGTGCGGATTCACGGAAGCTTGGCGTCTTCGCTCCGAATTCGATTTGAGCCTTCTTGTTTGCCGCGTCCAAATATGCAGAGACTTCTTTCCCATATTCTTCGTAATCGAAAGGAACAATATCGGCGTCGGCCATGCGGAGCACCTCCAACCCGAAGATGCGAGCCATTTGCTGTTCATATACGAAGTCCGGGTCGGCGAATTTTGTGAACCACTGAAAGTTGTCGAACGCAGAGTGGTAAACACCATAGGGTCCAGTGGAACCAACGTCTGTGGAAGGAATGCCAAGATGTTGCAGAAACACGGTGTAATCCGATCCACTCCCCAGGTCGCCGACCGGAACATCAGGCTTGGCCTGCGCCGCCGGGGGACGATATCCGTTCGTAGTGTTCCCCCGGCTAAAATCCCCTGCACCCGGCTCGCTTGTTTTCTGCCACGCTTCGTAAACTGTACCTCCGCGCGGGCTGGGGACTGCAGTCGCAATGTCGCGAATGAACTGTTTTAAGCTGGGTACCGACGACGCGCCAAACTTAGGCCCAGAGACACCCACGTCCATATTGAAATACGCCGCCGCATTGGCCAGCTCCGCTTCATGCGCTTCCGCCCACTCGGTCGAGCCGATGAGCCCGAATTCCTCGGCATCCCAGCTGGCAAAAACTACCGTTCTTTTGGGTTTCCAGCCGGATTTCAGCAACTCACCCACGCCCCGTACGGCTTCCAGCATGGCTGTAGTGCCACTAGCTGGATCGACTGCGCCGTAAACCCAGGCATCGCGGTGATTTCCTGCAACCACCCAGGTACGGGGAAATTCAGTGCCTGCTATTGTCCCGGTAACATCCCAGATCGTACGGTATCGGTAATCCTGCTTGAGATGCATTCGAACCCTGACGGGCCCCGGTCCCATGTGATACGTGAAAGGCAACGCGCCTTGCCATGATCGTGGAGTTTCTGGTCCGCCCAAATGCTCAAGAATCGGAGTGGCGTCGGCGTAGGAAAGCGGAATCACGGGAATTAACGGCAGAGCTGCGGATTTTTCCGGCGGCGTTCGCGAAGAATCCGGTAATCCGGGGACGGAAGCGATGCCCGGCGTGGTCGGGTCGCCCGGAAATTCGAAGATATACCCCACCGAGCCGCGTTGGACACCAGTGTCGGGACGCCATGGTCCGTTCGGATATTTATCTCCCTGTTGCCAGCCGTCGTCCATAGGATCGCTATAGATAATCAGGCCCGCCGCACCGTGCTGCTGTGCGATAAAAGCTTTGACGCCCCGAAAATTCTGTCCATAGCGCACGAGAACGATTTTTCCGCGCACGTCAATTTTGAGAGATTCCAACATCTTGAAGTCCTCAGGTGTGCCGTAGTTCGCATAGATAACATCGGCCTCGGCATCACCGGAGGGTGACATGGCATTGAATGGCATGACGATCCGAGGATCGTCTTGGTAAGGATCGCCGCTCACGTGTTCAGAAGCGGGACCGTGCATGCGGACATCCGCGGGTGCGGTGATGTCAACACTGATCTCTTGCGGATAGTCGAGCCATACACGATATTCTTCGATTTTTGTGTCGAGACCCGCTTCGCGGAATTTCTTCGCCACGAATTCTGCAGTTATCTTGTCTTCCGGCGTGCCTGCCATGTGTGGCGCCTGAGTAAGAGTGCCCAGGTCTTCCTTCGCGATCTTAGGATCGGGCACGGCCATGAAGCGCTGTTCCCATGCAGCTTCTTTTGACGATTCCGCGAAGCCGAAAATTGTGGGAGTTGCAATCGATGTGGTCTGGCTGCGTCCTGAGGAGAACGATAAAATTAATGGAACAGCGACCAAAGGCGCGAGTATTTTTCTAGGAGTTTTTCTCATCTTCTCTTTCGTCGTCCATTGGCGATATTCCTCATGTTTCCGCCGTCGAACGATGTCAGCGATGATTTACTATAAATCCAAGCGATAATGATCCGCGCCAATGTTCAATCGTTCACTCGTCGTCCCTCTTTCATCTTGACAGCGCTGACGCTGTTGGCAATCTTTTGTTTTCTCGCAGTATCCCGATTGGTGGCCCGCTATGGCGAACAGGAAAAGGCGCTCGCAAGGCACATGTACGCGCTGGGCCATAGTGAACAAGCTTCCGGACGACCCGAGCGCGCTCTCGAAGCGTACCGCGCGGCATTGCTCTATGACCGGGACAACTTTCAATATCAATTGAGCCTGGCACGCGCGTTGCGCGATTCCGGCCGCACCGATGAAGCGGAAACCTACCTCCTCAGACTGTGGGAAGCGAATCCGCAAGATGGCGCGGTTAATCTGGCGTTAGGACGTCTTGCCGCGAGGCGAGGCTCGGTTGAGGGCGCTTTACATTACTACCACAACGCGATTTACGGGATTTGGCCGGCAAATACGGAAGACGCACGTAACAATGCTGAGTTTGAATTGATCGAGTTTCTGATTAAGGCGGGAGCGAATCCGCAGGCCCAGGCGGAACTAATTACGCTGGCCGCCCGTCACCCATTCGACAAAGACGTCAGCATGCAAATCGCGCAATTGTTTATGCAAGTGCATGATTATGATCATTCGTTGAAGACTTTTCAGTCGGTCTTGGACCGCGACCATGGGGATGCGGCCGCGGCTGCCGGAGCCGGGGAATCAGCGTTCGCGCTTTCCCGTTATCGCAACGCTGAGTCTTATTTGCGTTCGGCGTTGAATCTGAACCCAAATGACACGCATTCGAGTGACTTGCTGCAGATGACCAATGTCGTTCTCGCTGCGGATCCTTTCGTCCGGGGTCTCACAGAGGCTGAGAGCATGCGTCGTATGCGCACTGCGTATGAATACGCGGGAGCACGCCTTGAAGGTTGTGCGAAAGAGCAGGGAATTGATCTCACCCAACAAGATGTTCAGACGAGCCCGCTGGTGGCATTACACTCGCGCTGGTTGGCGATGAAGCCAGAGATGAAGCGACCCAATCTTTCAAGCGAGCTTGGCGATGCTTCTGGCTCGCCACTCGATCTGGTGGCAGATATTGAGCAGGAAACCGCAAAGTCGTGCGGCGAACCCTCAGGAATGGATAAGGCGTTATTACTAATAACGCAAGAACGATCCGTATCCGAAATGGGGGCAGGCAAATGACATCAACCGCCGCACTCCCCAGACCGTTAAAGCGACAAAAAGAGGAGAATGCCCTCTGGAACGAAGAGCGCTTCTTTTTGGTCCTGGCAGTCTTCGTCGGTATTTTTTCGGGTCTGGCTGTCGTGTGTTTTCGCCTGGCGATTGATTGGACGCGAGTGGGACTTCTAGGGCCTGCTCCACAACCGCACGATTTGCGCCTGGTGGTCGTTCCTACCGTCGTCAGCTTATTTCTGGCGCTTTTGGTGATACACGTGTTTCCGTCGGCCCGGGATAGCGGCGTCAGCCAAACCAAAGCGGCACTTTACATCTATAACGGATACATCCCTTTCAGGACGGCAATTGGGAAATTCCTTTGTGCAGCTTTAGCCATCGGCGCGGGGCACTCGCTCGGACCAGAAGACCCGTCGCTGCAAATAGGCGCAGCGATTGCTTCAGGTCTTGGACGTCGCATGAGTTTTTCACGCGACAAGCTGCGTCTCTTGGCCCCGGTTGGAGCCGCCGCAGGTTTAGGCGCCGCCTTTAACGCTCCAATCTCGGCAGTTTTATTCGTGATTGAGGAAGTCATTGGCCGCTGGAGCGCCGGAGTCCTCGGATCGGTCGTGCTCTCTGCGATTTCCAGCGTCGTAGTCGTGCGTTGGTTTCTCGGCTCGCAACCTCTTTTCCGCATTCCCCCAATCGCGTCCGTGCGCCCAGTTGAGCTTGTGGCCTATGGTGTATTAGGCTTGGCAGGCGGTCTAGCCGCTGTGATTTTTGCCAAGGCGATTGGATATTTCCGGCCGCGCCTGCGCGCCTGGCCGCGATGGACACAATACTTTTTGCCGGCTGGAGCGGGCCTCCTGATTGGACTGATGGGATATCTGGGCGCGCCCCAAGTCATGGGAGCCGGGTATCAATACATCGACGAGGCGATGCATGGTCAGTTCACATGGCAAGTTTTGGCGATGCTTGCAGGGTTGAAAATCCTGGCGACAACTTTATCGTTCATTACCCGAACCCCGGGCGGCATGTTTGCCCCTACGCTTTTTATTGGAGCTATGATGGGCGGCGCTATCGGCGGGGTGGAACATCATCTATATCCGCAAATTGTGGGCTCGACTGCAACCTATGCATTGGTCGGTATGGGCGTGCTTTTCGCTGGATTTCTTCGTGTGCCGCTGACTTCCGTCTTTATGGTGTTGGAAGTTAGCGGCAACTACTCCATCATTGTTCCGGTAATTCTGGCCAATACCATCGCCTACGTTATTTCCCGCAGCTTCCAGCCCATACCTATCTTCGATTTGCTTGCCCGGCAGGATGGACTCGAACTGCCCAGCCTCGAAGAGCAACGAGATGAGAATGTGCTCAAGGTCGAAGATGCCATGCAATCGCCCGATGGACCAGTACTGAATGCCGAAGAGACAGTTGCAGCCGCTCATCAGACCACGGAAAAATTCCCTGCGGACGCCTTCCTCGTGCGGATGAATCCTACGGGATGGAACAGCGTAAAGCGATCCCTCTTAGACCAGTGGATGGGCGAAGGAAAGGGCGAGATGACCCTGGGGTCGGTGCTTCCTGCGGGTCGCCTACCGCATCTTCATCCCGACTATCCTTTAGAGATGGCATTGCGATACGTTTATCAAACTCCGCTCGTTCCTGTGGTGAGCCGCGCAGACTTCCGCAAATTGGAGGGCGTCATCTCCAGCGAGGCCGTTTTGGATAAGTATCACGTCGTCAGTCGCGAAGATTCGTGATGTTTTGGACTCGCCGGGCAGCGTATCCAGGAAGGCAATTTGCCTGCTTTTTTCCGTATTATTCTGCCGCATTGCTTTAAAATATATATAACTACCCCTAAGAGATGCCTTCTTCGAAGCCCAAAGTTCGGATGAACACTCCTGCCATGCGCAAGCGCGCCGCGGGTTTTGGACTTTTGGTCCGGCACTCCGCCGTGACCCCACGCACCGGGCAGACCTACAAGCCCAAACTGGTTACGAACGGCGAGATGGGAGTCACTTTTATCGGGCACTCCGCGTTCTTCGTGCAAATGGGCGGCCAAAATATCGTATTGGATCCAAATTTCGCCCGCTGGCTGTTTGTTTTGAAGCGCCTGCGGCAGCCTGGTGTGCAGATGAAAGACCTGCCTCCGATCGATTTGGTGTTGGTCACTCATGCGCATTTCGATCATCTCCATCGTCCCTCGCTGCGTGCCCTTGTAGAGCACACGCGATCGAGAAGGGGTACCGCGCCTGCCATCGTCGTACCGCGCCACGTGCTCGATCTTGTCGCTGACTTGGGTTTTCGAGAGATTATCGAACTGGACTGGTGGAACAGTTTGCGCCATCTCGGCGTTACCGTCACGCATGTTCCTTCGCGTCATTGGGGCGCAAGAGTAATTAAGGACTCCCATCGCGGATATGGCGGTTATGTCTTGCGGGATAATAAACATTCGCTATACCACGCTGGAGATACGGCATATTTCCCGGGGTTTCGTGAAATCGGGGCACGCCTCGCTCCTGAACTTGCCTTGCTGCCTATCGGCGCTTATAACCCTGAGACTTACCGCTCGGTCCACACCAGTCCCGCCGACGCAACCAGGGCCTTTCTCGACTTAAATTCCCGTTGGATGGTTCCTATGCACTATGGTTCTTTCCGGTTGTCGCATGAACCCATCGAGGAACCCCTTCAACTTTTGGGGCAGGAGGCTCGTAAGGCCGGCATCGAGGATAAGGTGGTCGTCCTGGAAGAGGGCATTACAAGGCTGTTTTAGCTGCACTGCGTTAGATGCACACCAGTTCTGAATCTGCTACCATCCGGCTTCATCTAACTTTCATCTTGAATATGTTGATATTGGCTTCAATCGCCGGCATCGTCGTAATTTTCACTGTACTTCTGGATGCGTTCGAGACGGTTGTTCTACCCCGAAGGGTAAACCGGAGATACCGGATAACCGCGCTGTTCTATCGCTATACGTGGGTTCCATTCTCGAAATTCGTGGCCCGGGTTCCGTTGCCGTCAAAGCGGGAGAACTTTCTTGGATATTACGGGCCGCTCTCGTTGATTTTTCTGCTCGCATTCTGGGCCGCCGGTCTCATTTTTGGATACGCCCTGCTCCAATTTGGCGCGGGCGAACACGTACAAATATCGAACGAGCCTATTACTTTTGGGGTGCTTCTTTACCACAGCGGGGAAACATTTTTTACTCTTGGCTATGGTGACATCGTTCCGAAATCTGGTGTGGCCCGGATTTTGGCGGTCTTGGAAGCAGGAATGGGATTCGGCTTTCTCGGCCTCGTTCTCGGTTATTTACCCACGATTTACTCGCGTTTTTCTACCCGGGAAATCGAAATCTCGTTATTGGACGCTCGCGCGGGTTCGCCTCCTACCGCCATGGAACTGCTGGCGCGCTTCGGGAAATGTCCGGAGCAGGACGTCCTTGATCAGATCTTTCGCGATTGGGAGCGCTGGTCAGCGGGTGTGCTGGAGAGTCACCTCTCTTATCCCGTGCTGAATTTCTTCCGCTCACAACACAACAATCAATCATGGCTGGGTGCGCTGACGGCAATTTTGGATGCGACCTCTCTCGTGATCGCGGGAGTGGACGACATCCGCAACGAACAGGCCAAAATTACATTTGCTATCGCAAGGCATGCCATGGTGGACCTGACGCAGACTGTGGGCACGAGGTACAACCCCCAATTCCCAGACCGACTGCCTCCCGAGGAACTAGTGCGCCTGCGCCGCGTTTTGGCCCAGCGGGGCGTTAAGGTGCGCGACACCGAAGCTGCGGAGGCCAAGTTGGCAGCTCTGCGGGCAAAGTATGAACCATATGCGCAAGCTTTCGCAGAGCGCCTGTTAATCAACCTTCCCCCTTGGATGCATCCGGAAAGAAAGAAAGATAATTGGGAAGCTGGGCCGTGGGACAGGGCCATCCAAGCGAAAGGCCTAAGCGAGCGTGTGCAAGTATTCGACGACCATTTCTAGCACCCGGACCGAAAATGAAAAATGTCGGTGAAAATGTCGTCCGCATCGAAGCCGATGCCTTGCGAGCCTTGGCAGATCGCCTCGCTGGACCTATGTCGCAGCCTTTTTCCCGCGCGCTGGAATTACTTTTCAGTTGCAAAGGCAGGGTCGTTGTCACGGGCATGGGGAAAAGCGGCCTCATCGCGCGTAAGATTGCCGCAACTTTAAGTTCGACCGGCACTCCAGCTTTGTATCTTCATCCGGTGGAAGCATTGCACGGCGATTTAGGGATGGTTGTTCGCGGCGACGTTGTTATCGCTCTTTCCGCCGGTGGCGAGACCGAAGAGATTCTTCGTCTCTTAGCGACCATCAAGCGATTGCAGGTTCCTTTGATTTCGATGACAGGCGATGAAATTTCATCGAGCAGGAAAATCTCCACTTTGGCCGAAGCTGCCGATGTGGCTTTAGATTGCTCTGTTGCACAAGAAGCTTGCTCGCTGGGGTTAGCTCCTACCGCTTCCACTACGGTAATGCTCGCGCTCGGAGATGCGCTGGCCGTGGTTTTGTCTGAAAAGCGTGGATTCAAAGAAGAAGATTTTGCTGATTTGCATCCCGGCGGCAAGCTGGGCAAACGACTGGCTCGGGTTGAAACCCTCATGCACTCTGGCGACGCCCTGCCCCGTGTGGTGCCACAGGCAAGAATGCCCGATGTGATCTATGAGATGTCACGAAAGAAACTCGGTGTAGCGGCAGTCGTGGAAGACGACAAACTAGTGGGAGTCATCAGCGACGGCGATTTGCGCCGCCTGCTCGAGAAACGCGGGAAAGATGTTCTTGATCTCGTTGCGTCAGAATGTATGACGAAGAATCCCAAGACCATTGCTGCGCAGGAGTTCGCCGCAACCGCCCTTGCCATTATGGAAGAAAAGAAAATTACATCCCTCGCCGTGATTGATGACATGGGCCGATTGCGGGGCATCGTGCATCTACACGACTTGTGGGGAACTGAAATGATGTAGGAGTTGAGCTATGTATCACTACGATCCAAATGCGGCACTCGAAGAACTCGCCGAAGAAGCTATTCTGCCCAACCCAGTTCATCTGCGCGATATGCTGCTGCGCCACCATCTGACTGTCGATAAATCTCTTGAGCTGAACCGTCTGTTCACGGAATATCAAAAGCATTTTGGCGACGCACAAAAGCTGGGCAAGGAAATTCTGAAGCAACTGGCGACATAGCAATTTAATCTCCACC
>JBEKTR010000056.1:0-15592 GCA_049515835.1 Terriglobales bacterium | reverse complement strand
CAAATCGAAAATGGGGCAAAATTAAGAACGGGGCAAATCAAGAATGGGGCAAATCAAGAAACGACTAGCTGGCTTTGGCACGGTCCGCCGCGTCTGCCCGTTCCTCCAGCAGCAAACGCCGGAGCGTGCGCAGGTCATTCAGTAGGCGGCGGCTTGTGGTCAAATGTTTTTCCAGCTTTTCAAGCTTATAGAGGACTAGGCGCATAGCATCGGCGCGGCGCGATTCTGCTTCCGTCTGCAAGTCGTTCGATGTTGTATCGCGTGCATCTTGCACAGCTTCCATCACCAGCCCAAAGAATTCCTGGGCGCTCTCGATACTCGCGAAAGGATGGTCGAATTCTCTCGGCAAAATAGTCTCCCCACTACTGGGATGCAGTTTACCCTCCAACTGGCCACATTCGTAACTAGTTGATATTCCTTGAGGGCGCTGTTCGCGCGAGCCGGATTATACGCCCAATGTGCAGAATTCTGCACAGGAAGAAAACCAGAAAGAAAACGTCCAGCTTCGGCTCGAGCCCTAGGGACTGGCAATCGGCGTGATTTCAATTCGTTGCCCATAAAGTGCCTAAAATGCTTGACGCAGTCACCGAAGGCAGCTACGCTGTTCGGACAGTCCTCCCTTTTCGGCAGCGAAATCACCGTGATCGAAGAATTCTGGTGAAATCCTGTCACAGTAACCTTCAATTGTTTCGTGTCGGATACATATAGTGAACGAACTCATCCCGGGCGCAGCGCCAATCGTAACCGAACCAGAATCGCCGGATATTGCCCAAACCAAAGAACCTGCTAAAGAGCCAGTGAAAGAAAAAGATCAGGGCAAAATCCGCGAAGCCCGCGTCGAGGATTATCTCCAGATCGCCGCCGTTTCGCGGCGTAACGGCCTCGGTTTTAAGTCGGAAGAGCAATGGCGTCATCTTTGGCTGGAAAGCCCCGTTTTTCGCCGCGTGAAGGACTGGCCACTAGGTTGGGTTGCGGTCACACCCGACGATCAGATCGTCGGCTACATGGGCAACGTGATCAGCAACTTTATGTTTCACGGGGAGGAGTTGATTTGCGGATGTCCTTTTGGTATGGCCGTGGATCCGCCTTACCGTCGTCTCGCCGGTTTTTTGGGTCGCCGGTTCATGAGCCAGAAAAATGCGCAAATCGAAATTCTCACCAGCGCGAATTCCAATTCGTCACCCTTGGCAGAGTTGCTGCGCTCCGTGCGTGTCCCTGTGGGAGATTGGGACCATTCCGTCTATTGGATTACCAACAATCGGGGTTTCGCCGCTTGCGCTCTCGCCATGAAGAAGCTGCCGCGGGCGCTTGCTTATCCAGCGGCCCTGGCCATGTCGGCAAAAAGTAAATTCAGCCGCGATCCCTTCCGGGCCGTCAGCGGGCGTGTTCCGCTCACGGAATATTGCACCTTTGATGAGAGTTTCGAGCGCTTCTGGCAAGATTTGAAGAAAGCATATCCGAATCGGCTCTTGGGCGATCGTTCGCGTGAAGGATTGCTCTGGCACTTCAAATTCGCTTTGCAGCAAGATCACGTTTGGATCCTGACCGCCGGCAACGGTTCCCGCATCTCGGCTTATGCGATTTTTTACCGGCACGATAACCCAGCGATCGGCTTGAAGCGAATGCGCCTGATTGATTTCCAAACTCTTGACGGCAATGTGGACGTTCTCGCGCCGATGCTGGCCTGGGCCTACGCGCGCTGCAAGCGCGAACACATAGATATGCTGGAAGCGTATGGCTTCCGCCCCGAAAAGGAAGCCGTGATTGAAAGCCTGCGTCCGCTTCGCCGGCGCCTTCCCGCATGGTTTTATTTCTATTACACGCGCAATAAGCAACTGGCGCCGGTACTGGCTGATCCGAACATCTGGGATCCCTGCCATTTCGACGGCGATTCTAGCTTGTAGGTTTATTCGCAGATTGCGCTAGCGGGCTGCTTTAATGAATCCGGCAATCGCGGCTGGCGTGACAGACAGGCTCTGGAAGTTGCGGACTTGGTTGCCCTCTGGGAAGCCTCTGAACAACGAGCGAAAAGAGTAGCATAGGACTTTTTTACTTCTGTACGCTGGCGTACACTGGCCCATGCTTTCCGCCGAGGAAGTGGCGCGCATCCAGAGAACCCTTAATATGCCCGAAAACGCCCGCTGTAACTGCGCCGATAGCGGCATCCTGAAGGTGATCGAGGCTTGGATCGAGGAAGCAAAGCAGGCGCTGACGGAAGAGAAAAATTCAAAGTAGCCCACTACCACCGGCTGCTCGCCGCAATTCCCAAAGAAACGCGTGCGTTATACTTAGTTGCGAATGTCATGCGTTTGCGGCGAATTTTGTAGATGAGGAAAGCAGATTTGGCAGTGGCTCCTGAATTAGCAACCAGCAACGATGTCGAAGCCGCACAGAAGGCAGAACCGCTGGTTCAAGCCAATGATTTGCGCTGGTATGCGGTCCGCACCCGCTCCCGGCACGAAAAGGTGGCGGCGAAGCAATTGGATGGCGTGGGCGTGGAGACATTTCTCCCGCTGATGACGCAAGTGCACCGCCGGGTCACCGGCCCCAAGCAGGTGGACGTGCCGTTATTTCCCGGATACGTGTTTGTACGCGTGGCATACTCCCCGGACCAGCGTGTGCGCGTTTTGCGTTCGCACGGCGTGGCCGGTTTTGTGGGAACGTCTCAAGGCAAGGGAACGCCGATACCCGATAAACAGATTGATGACATCCGCCTTTTGCTCAATCACAAGATTCCTTTCAAGAATTCGATCTCTCTGAAGGTGGGCCAAAGAGTCCGAGTCAAGGGCGGTTCGCTCGATGGCGTCGAAGGCGTGCTGGTGGGGAAGCGCAGCCAGCGCAAATTGCTGATTATGATCGAGCCCATTCAGCGTTCGCTTTCGGTTGATTTGGAAGGCTACGACGTTGAAGCTATCTAATTGAAAATAGTACAGGTTACCCTGTAGGTACTATTTTCCCGCTCCGGGAAGTCTATTTAGAGACTTTCTTCCGCTGCCCAATCTCACCGAACCGCAATAAGCTACAAACATGCCAGATCGGGAAAGCGGACGATCACATAAATTGAACGCGAGTTTCTTGAAGCGAGGATTTCCGACTATGCGAACGCTCTTGATTTCAGTCTTTGCCCTTTCACTGCTGGCGATTCCGTTGAGCGCGCAGGTCGCGCCGCCCTCTTGCTCGAATGGCACAATCAACGTTTGTACGTTGGAAGGCATTGACGCCTCACAGATTCAAGGTGTTGGCGCGAACGTCGATCCCAACGGCGCCGTCGGTACTTCGCAGTATTTGGAATGGGCTGATCCGGTCTATCAGGGCTACTCAAAGACTTTTCCGTACACGGCTGTTTGGAGTGCGCCTGTCGATGGGAGCACGCCGTGGCGCTACCACGGATTGCCGAATTGTGTGGGCTCGAGCGGCAACGTGGTCGTGAACTTTGACAAGCTCGCACAGCGTTTTGTCATTGGGCGGCGGCAAAGCAATGTGAATAATGGCGTGGAGACTTACGAATATTGCATCGCCATTTCTGCGTCCTCTCAGCTCTCCTCTAGCATGACTTGGTATCCCTACGGATTCGATCTTTCGGGAGTTTTGGGCAAGAACGCCGAAGGCCACTACTACTATCCTGACTATCCGCGCATTTCTACCTGGCCGGATGCGTATTACGTGAGCATCGACGTGGAAGATCCTGATCAAGGGTATCCCGAAGTCGGTGTCATCGTATGCGCCTTTGATCGCACCAACATGCTGATCAAGGGGACGGTGCGGTCGCCAATCTGTTTCCAAAATCCGCAAACTTTTACCGACACGCTCTTTTACGCGCACAGCCTATTGCCCGCCGATGCCGATGGCACAGTTGCGCCTCCCAAGGGCATGATCGAAGCTTTTGCCAGTCTAGAGAACCCAGTGACGGGCATGACTTCCAACACGCTGAACTTGTGGGAATTTCACGTAAATTGGAACACTCCGACGGCATCCACCTTTACTGGGCCGACGCCAATTACAGTCCCGACGTACACGCAAGGCTGTTATAACCCGCAATTGCCGACCAACACAGTTTGCGTGCCAGAACCAAGCACACCCGAGACGAACAATTATATTGACTCGGTGGGCGACCGCTTGATGCAGCGATTGAGTTTCCGCAGTACGGGTGGAACGAAGCCCGCGTTTAGTTATGTTTTCTCTACCACTGTACAGGCCGATCTCGGCGGAGGCACAGGCTCACAAACGGCAGTCGAGTGGTATGACTTCACGGCCGCTGGTCTGAAACACAGCGGCATCATCAATCCGGGGGACGCGAACTATCGCTTCATGCCCAGCGCGGCCCAGGATAAAGTTGGCAACCTCGCCGTGGGCTACAGCGCTTCGGGATACAATCTGCATCCGGCGATTGATGCTTCTTACTTGAATCTGAATCAGAACACCGCGCCCACGGAAATCAATTTATTCTCGGGCACCGCGGATGAAGAGAACACGTTCCACTGGGGCGTCTATACCAGCATGACCGTTGATCCGGTGGACGACTGCACCTTCTGGTATGTCAACGAGTATTTCGACACTACGCAGTTCACCACCCCAACCTGGCAGACGAGAATTTCAAACTTCAAGCTGCCGAACTGCAAATAAGTTTCATCAGTGTGCCCTCTGGAAGGCCCGGACGAAAATCGTCCGGGCCTTTTTCGTGGGCATGTGAGATGGCGGCTTTCTCGGAGCACCGCGGATGAGTTGCTCGGCTGCGGCGGCGGCGAACGCTTCGCAGGAATGCCTCGCTTTGGCCGTTAACAGCCTCAGGGGGCGAAAAGGGCAGTGGGGCCGAATCAGAGGTCGCACTCCATCCATCGCGCTCCTGCGCAAAATTAAATCGGTTTAATGGCCATACGTAAGTGCTTTAAAATCAGTGAATTAGGCGCCAGTTTTTAACACAGAAGTACATGGTTGTAAGTGGTTGAAAGCAGGGGAGTAAACGGCCTCCTCCGCTAATTCTGCTTCGAGTCACGTCTTTATTTCTCTTCTGGCCTGAGCACGGGGAACAGGATCACGTCGCGGATGGTGTGAGAATCGGTGAGGAGCATGGCGAGGCGATCCACACCGACGCCGACGCCGCCTGTCGGCGGCATGCCGTAGGACAGGGCACGGATGTAGTCTTCGTCCATCTGGTGGGCTTCGTCGTCTCCGCGCTCGCGTTCTTTCAATTGCGCCTCGAAGCGCTGGCGCTGGTCTTCGGGATCGTTGAGTTCGCTGAATCCGTTGGCGATTTCCATGCTGCCGGCGTAGATTTCCCAGCGCTCGGTCCAGTCAGGTTCATCGGGCTTTTGCTTGGAGAGAGGCGAGACGGCGGTAGGGAACTCATAGATTACGGTTGGCTGGGTCAAGTGCTCTTCCGCAGCTGCTTCAAACAACGCGGCGATGGTTTTACCCGCGGGTTCTTTGGGATCGAACGCCACATGCGCGTGGCCTTTGTTGAAACGCTGCACGAGATTCTTCACGGACTCTGCCGACCCGAAATCTGACATTTCCGGTTTGGCGCCCGCAGCCTCCGGCCAGAAGCGAATAATGGCTTCGCGCATGGTCATGCGCTGCCAGTTGGCCCAATCAAGTTCGTGGACGTGTTCTTTGTCGCCTTGCTTCACCGTCCAATTGGTTTTTGTTCCGCCCGTGGTCTCGATTGCCGCTTGGGTGATCAACTCCTGAGTTAAATCCATCACGCCCTGGAAGTTGGTGTAGGCCTGGTAGAACTCGAGCATGGTGAATTCGGGATTCCAGCGCCAGCCGATGCCTTCGTTGCGGAAGTTGCGGTTGATTTCATAGACGCGATCAAATCCGCCGACCACAAGGCGTTTCAAGTAAAGCTCGGGCGCAATGCGGAGATAAAGATCAATATCGAGCGTGTTGTGGTGGGTGACGAAGGGGCGAGCGACTGCGCCTCCGGCGATGGGCTGCATCATGGGAGTTTCTACTTCGACGAATCCGCGGGCATCGAGCGAACGGCGCAGGGACTGCACGAGTTTGCTGCGCCTCAGGAAAACTTCGCGGACTTCGGGATTCACCACGAGATCTACGTAGCGTTGACGGTAGCGCAGCTCGACGTCGGAAAGTTCATTCCATTTTTTGACTGTGCCTTCCTGTCCATCTTCACCCTGAGCCTCGACGCTTTTGCCGATGGGCAAGGGTAGGAGATCCTTGCTGAGAAATGTAAGTTCGTCCACATGGATGGAAAGTTCGCCGGTGCGGGTACGGAATAAATATCCGGCGACGCCGATGTGGTCGCCGATGTCGAGCAACTTATATAAATCGAATCCTTTTTCGCCGACGGCGTCTTTTTTGACGTAAATCTGCAAGCGCTGGCCGCCTTGTTGCAAGTGGGCGAAACCGGCCTTGCCCATAAGGCGAATAGCCATGATGCGTCCGGCAATGCGCACGGGGATATGATTGGCGTCGAGCTCTTCGCCGGTCTTCTCTGAATTTTCGGTTAGAATCGCAGGGATCGTGTGCGTGAACTCATAGCTGCTGGGATAGGACTTCTGCCCCAGAGCTTCAATCTGCTTTAGTTTTTCGCGCCGTAGTTCGTAAATTTTCTCGTCGAGTGCCAAAGGGTTCCTTTAATTTGGGCGTTTATTAGAACTCGTAACCGTAACCGTGCTTTTTATCGCGGTTGGGCGAATACCGATTATAAACAGCAGCAATCGCACGAAGCGTAGTAAGACGCGTTATAACTGGTTTCGTCGCATAATTCCCCTATGACTAATCTTGCGGACTACGTGTTGTCTCTTCCCGCTCTTTTACTGATTCTGTTCGCCATTGGATGCCTGGTGATGGGGCGGATGTATCCGCCGGAGTGGCGCTGGCTGAATGGAACCACGGCGATTGTCGGAATACTTTTTAGTATCGCCGGGCTGGTGAAGGTGCAATTGACGCAGGCGCAACTGGAACTCTCCGGCATTCGACTGCAAGTGGGCTTTCAGCACTCGATGGTCGTGGATGAGCTGACCATTTATTTCTATTACCTGATTCTGGTGGGCGCGCTGCTGGCGGTGCTGATCGCACTGAAACGGAGTTCACCAGATCTGGGGCCCAGCGGCGGATTCTACGCGACGTTGCTATGCGGCGTGGTGGGGTTGATGGCGATGGTTTCGGGCTTCCACCTCGGATTCATGTTTGCCGGCGTGGTGATTTCCGAGGCCGCGGGCTGCACGATGGTGCGAGTGTTTGCGGGCGAAGATCCGGCGCGCAGCGCATGGCGCCGGTTTTTAGCATGGAGAGTTTTTTCGGTCGCTATATTGGGCGCGGGATTTTTTCTTTTGCGAAAGAGCGCGGGCGCGGCGGGATTGCATGAGATACGGCAGGCAGCGGCGCGTTTGGCGAGCGGCGAATTATTCGCTCATCGCGAGTTTCGTATCGGTCTGACTTTGACGGCGGTGGGAATCATCCTACGGGTGGCGGCGCTGCCGTTTCATCAATGGAACCATACGGCGCGCGATGGCGGGCCAGCCAACGTGGGCGCTCAGAATTGCGTGACGGGAATTTTCTCTGCGATTTATCCGGCGGCGGCATGGGCGATGGCGCTGCATGTGTTTTTGTGGGGGATGTATCCGCTGCGAGATACGTACGCGCCGTGGCTCATTTGGGCCGCGATAGCATTGCTCGGCGTGGGAACTTTGGCGATTCTGCTGCAGGCGGATTTGCGGCGCCTGGTGGCGTATTCAGCGTTGCCGGCGGCGGGATATATGTTGGCGGCTATGGCGGCAGTGGCGCAGGGCGATCCGTTCAGCACCGCGCTGACTTCTGGCCTGCGAGCGATTCTGGTTTATCTTCCGGCGATGATGTTCATGAACATCGCCGCTCTGGCTGCGGTGGCAATCCTGCGGCAGCAGGGAATGGGCGGAGAGATGGGCGACTTGCGCGGGTTGGGCTTCCGCGCGCCGCTGCAAGCGGAGTTGTTGCTGATTGCGTTTCTTTCGATTGTGGGGATACCGCCGCTGGCAGGCTTCTACGGAAAATACTATGCATACGTAAGCGTGGCGGGCGCGGGACATCGCAGACTCGCGATTTTTGGCGTGACGTGCGCGGTGCTGGGTGTGTGGTGCGTGGTTCGCATGGCGAGGAAGATGTTCACGCGCGTGGCGTATGAACAGCCGCGCCCCGCGATGGAGGGCTCAGGCGCATGGGTGGCATTGTTTCTGGGCGTGGGCGCAACGATCGTCACCGGCGTGCATCCGCAGTTCTTGATTCATTTGGCGAATTGGGCGGCACATTTAAGGTGAGCTGCCGTGGATGTCGCTGGTGTTCCGAGCGGCCTTTCGCCATACTCTTGAGTTGGTCAAAGATATGAGGCGCAGCGGTGAACGAGTTTCAAAAAAACGAATCTCCAAAAAGCGAATCGCAGGACACAGAATCTCCAAAACTGGGATTTCTGGTCCAAATAGCGAAATACAGTCAGCTGGCGTTTGTGTTGCCCGCGGCGACCGCGATTGGATGGTTTGTTGGCTTAGCCCTTGACCACTGGCTACATACGACGTGGCTCTATCTTGCAGGAATAATTCTGGGCATCGTCGCCGGTTTCGTGGATCTGATTCGCACGGTGACAACGGATTCGAAATGAATCATGCCTGACGACCCTTTCATTTCTGAGCGGGAATCCGAACAGGCGCCCGGGCAGGCGACGTTCGACGGGCAAAGCGAAGCATTCTATTCGCAGGCGTTGCAACGGATTTCGCGGACCATGCTGGTCGGCGGTTTCGCGCTCGCGATGATTGCGTGGTTCCGTTTTGGCGTGCGGGTGGCGCTCGGATTCGCGATTGGGTGCGCCATTGCTTACTTTAATTTCTACCGGCTGAAGCGTGTAGTTTCGGCGCTCGCAGACCGAACGACGCAGACTGCCACCAGGCAATCGGGTGCCGGCGTGGTGTTGCGCTTCTTGCTACGCTACTTCCTGATGGCTGTAGTGGCCTATGTTATGATCAAACGTTGGCCGGAAAGTCTGAATGGGCTCCTGGCGGGGCTGTTCCTTCCGGTGCTGGCCGTGATGGTGGAGGCGGTGCAAGAGTTGGCTTTTTCCTTCACCCGTGAGCCGTGAATTTCTAATTCCTGTCTTAAATTTTGTGATTCTTAAAGATTTTGTGGTTGTTGAAGGCGAAAGACTGAGTTTTGCCCGAACAAGCGTTACCTGAATAAGCCATGCCCGAACAACTCTGGTTTACCCAATTCTTGAATAAGCTGCTGGGCGTGCCGGTAACGGCTTTTCTGCGCAGCATTCATATTGAACCCCACCATCCCCAGGCGCCGATTACGAACGCTTTCGCCATGGAGTTGCTGGTGTTTGCGTTTCTGATTTTGGTTTTCGCCATTTTGCGGACGCGGTTGTCGGTGGATTCTCCGGGTGGGTTGCAGCATGTTTTTGAGGGCTTGCAGGGTTTTGTGGAAGGGCAGAGCCACGAAATCATCGGCCCGCACAGCGAGGCCTACACTCCATTTCTCATGGCGCTGGGGTTGTTCATTCTGATTGGCAACTTGATCGGCTTGATTCCGGGATTTGAGTCGCCGACCGCGGCGGGCGTAGTGCCGCTGGGATGCGCGCTTTGCGCGTTCGCCTATTATCACTGGCAGGGCGTTAAACACTCCGGATTGGCGTACTTCAAGCATTTCGCAGGTCCCTTGCCGGTGCTGGCTCCATTGATGATTCCCATCGAAATCATCAGCCATTTGGCGCGCGTGATGTCGCTGACGATTCGTCTTTATGCCAACATGTTCGCCGGCGATATGGTCACGCTCGCGTTCTTTTCGCTGGTTCCAATTTTGTTACCGGTGGCGTTTCTTTCGCTGCACATTTTTGTATCGCTTCTTCAGGCGTATATTTTCGTGCTGCTGGCGACCGTATATCTGGCCGGAGCTGTGGCGGAAGAGCACTAGATTATTCATGTTTCGAGTTTCGAGTTTCAGGTTTCGAGAATGCGGAGCCTGAACCTGGAAGCTGGAAACGGCTTTCGCGTCGTTCAGCGTGAGGGCGGGCATCTCCTAAGATGAACGTCAACCACCCACTGGCGGCAATTCCTATAGGAGAAACACCATGCGTATTTTGACCACCATGAAGTATGTGTTTATGGCGCTGTCGGTCTTGTCGTTCGCCACGCCGTTGCTGGCGCAGGGCGGAGCCACAGGCAGCTTCGACATCGTTCCCCTTGCGGCAGGATTTTCCATGGCAATCGCTTCCGGCCTGTGCGCTTTGGGCCAGGGCAAAGCCACGGCGCACGCTTGCGAAGCGTTGGCCCGCAATCCCGGAGCCCGCGCTGGCATTCAGTTGGCGCTGATTCTTGGCCTGGCGCTGATCGAGTCCTTGGCGCTGTACACGTTCGTGATTATTTTCGCCAAAGTGAAGTAGTTATTTGTTGCAGCAAAAAAGGCCTCCCATGCGGAGGCCTTTTTTATTTACTAAACGAGATGAGCCGCTCGCGAGAAAACTATGGCGTAATCTCGAACACGACACCGTTGTTGGCGGTGCCGCCCGACTTGGTTGTGCCGTACAGGTTGCCGGATGTATCTTCGACGAGTCCCGCTTCTGCGTCGGTGCCGTCGGCGCAACTTGGTTGCGAGCAGAAGCTGTAAATCGTTTCCAACTGACGCGCAGGATTGACTTCCCAGATGCCACCTTGTCCCGTACCGAAAAGGGCGTTACGTGAGGCATCTACCAACACGCCCCCAAAGGATTCGCCTGTTGAATTTGTGAAGGGTCGAGCCCCCTGCGTGTGAGTTTTTCCGTTCAATTGGAACGCATAATACAACGTAGTGCCGTAAAGGTTGCCAAAAGAATCGAAACTGACCGGGGCCTCGCTATTCCCCAACTGATAGAAGCTGTTTAGAATTTTTTCCGACCACCCTCCACTGCTTGGAGTAAGTTCGTAAACGATCCCGAGCTTATATCGTCCACCATTCTTAGTGGTTCCATAAAGGTTACCTACCTTATCGAATGCCATTCCGGCACGAGGATCCAAACCGTCAGGGCACGTAAGCTCTCCTCCTAACGAACAGAAGTTATATAACACGGAGTATTCCCAGCCCTTTGCGCGCGGCGAGAGTTCGAATGCTACGCCCGCATCGCCACCCCCATTGCTGCTACCCCCTGCAGACGTTGTGCCATAAAGATTTCCCGCGGTGTCGAAGATTAGCTGGCTGAAAGGATAATCCCCATCGACGCAGAGGTTTCCTTGAAGAAGGCTGCAAAAGTTATATAAAACATTCTCCGTCCAGGCAGTTCCCGCGGGGCTCGAAAGGGGCGGAGACAATTCAAACACCACACCACAGCTTCCACCCCTGGGACAAGGGATACCGCCCATTTGCGTCGTTCCGTAGAGATTGCCCTCTGCGTCCAATACGAGCCCGGCCATTGGCGTTTGACCGTCAGCGCAACCGGTCAGGCTACAAAAATTGTAAAGAATGGTCTCGCTCCAAGTACCATCGGATTGGGGCGAAAGTTCGAACACGGTCCCGCCAAGTCCACTTTCCCCTCCCGCCAAGCCTGATCCGCCGTAGGCGGTTGTGCCATACAAGTTCCCGGCACTATCAGTCGTTAAATTGCTTACGGGATTTGTGCCATCGTTGGCGATGCTACCAAAGCTCCACAGAACTTTATATTGTGCTTGCCCTAGACTCAGTGTGGACATCGCGACGACAACGCAGACGAGGCGGCCCAGAACACTCATTCGATCCTCCAAAAACAGACCACAACGATACCGCTAATGGCGGCGTCTGTATAGAGTCGGACGGCATACAATTTTGCGTAAGGGGCTGGGCGACGGGGAACGCCGGAACGCTAGTTCTTACGCTCGCCGCCCCAGTCGCGGCCTTTCGCGGCAGCGTTCTGTTCGACGGTTTCGGCGAGGATACGGCGGAGGCGGTAGCGGCTCTCCATGTCAATGTTGACGATTTCGAATCCTATTTCGTTGACACGAGTACGGCGCAGAAGCACTTGCGCCTTGATGTGGCGAACGCCGGCGGAGATATCAATGTCGGCTTCTGAACCGAGGCGCAGATTGTCGTCCTTGGTGCCCATGCCGCCGCCAAGGCTGAGTTCGCGCACGGCCAGCGTGGATTTTCCCCAGGAACTGGTTAATGTCGCGCCGACGGTTTTGCGGAGCACGATGCGCTCGTAGCGCCGTTGCCGTACCCACGGCGAAGAGGGCGCGGAGTCGAGCGGAGCGACGGCGAGATCGGCAGGCTCCAGGCCGCTATCCGCCATGACTTGGGGCGCATAGGATGGTTCAATTCGCGTGAGAGCTTGCGCCGCGGCGATGCGGAGCTCGCGATGATGAGCCCACTTCCAAACTTTTTTGGCTTCGACGAGATTACGCAATACGGGCACGGCCTCGGGATCACGCAAGCGGCCGAGTGATTCTATGGCTTTGATCTGGAGCAGCGGAGGACGTCCGCTGGCTTCGCCGGCTTCCGCCATCACGACCAACGGCGCAACAACGCTGCGGTCGCCGCTCATGCCGATTTCATCAAGAGCTTGCGGCAATACCAGCGGATCAAGATATTCCACCAATTCGAGCAAGGTGCGCCCGCGATCGTGGGCTGCGCCGTAGGCGATCTGGCGCACGGCGACATCATGATAGAAGCGGTTCCAATCGCGCAGGCGACCCGGCAGCAACTCAAGCAAACCGGCCACATCGAGCCGGCTCATAATGCCGATAACCGAAGCGGCCTGACGAGGCTGGGCTTCGCGCAAAATCTCAGCCAGATGGTGCATGCCGGACTTGCCCAGTTCGCGGGCCAACTCGACCATGCGATCGCACTCTTCGCGGCGCATGCAGCGGAAGAAGCGTTCGGCAAGGTGTTCGGCTGAGATTTTGGTATTGCGGCGCAGAAGTGCAACCAACGCGGACGGAAATTCAGGTTGCTTGACCGCTTCTTCAATAAATTCAAGAAGTCGGTTTTCAATGCCGACGCGTGGCCTTATCTCATTGGCGAGAGAAGTACGGGTCTTGGTCAACAGATCCATGGAATCGCAAACCTGGTTCAAAGCGGCGTACTCGTGCTGATTGCCCGCTTCCATGCTGAGACGCACGAAGGACGCGCTGAGCAGAGCTTGCACTTCAGGGTCTTTCTCAGTGCCCAAGGATTCACCCAAGCGCGCGACGGCAGCGCTCAACAGATCAGGGCCCAGGTCAGCATAGAGATCGGCCAACTGGCTCAATCCGGTGGCAATCTTGCGGCGCGGTTCAAACTCTTTTACCCCAAGGCAGTTGCAATAGCTGCGCAGAACGGCAATCGCAGTTTCTTCGTCTTCACGATCGATGAGCAATTCGACGAACTGGCGAAGGTTGCGCGGGGGAACGCAGTGGGCTTCATCGGAAAGCAGCACGCGTTTTTTCTCTTCTTCAGGAACTTCCGCCCAGAACATGCGATCGAGGATGTCGGTATGGGACTCGACCAGAATGCCCGCCTTGCTCATTTTTTCTTCTTGCACACGCAGGATCTTGCGCAAGGATTCCATGCGCTCGCTCATCTCTTCGAGCATTTCATGGACGGTGTTAACTTTTACGTCGCCTTTCTGGTAGCGCTCCAGCGCGAATTGTATGGCGATGTGCTCGGCTGCCTTCATCAGCAGAGGCGTGTCGGACTGTTGTTCCGGCAGCTTTGACGTGAGGCCGGTGAGCAACTGTTGCAGATTCACTTTCGTGTTCGTGCCGACCTGGCTCAATTCGGCCTGTAAGGCTTCTGATTTCGCTTCCGGATTGTTTCCCGCTTCGCCGAACTTGGTCAACAGGCGAATGGCCTGAATGACTTCCTGCTCTTCGAGCGGGGCCACTACAGTGGGTGCGAGCGCTGCACCTGCCGCGCTGCCTGAGCCTGCGCTGCCGGATTCGACGGTCGAACCACCGCCAATGCCGCCATTTTTCGCGCCTTCGGCTGCTGTGATTAATTGCAGAAGCTTATTGGGATCGTTCAGCCAGTGCTTGAATTCGGGGCCGAGCGATTGGGCGGCGAGCTGTGCCGCCAGGGAAATTTCTCCGGTCGCGGGGTCGGCTGCGACAAACTTGACTTCATTGATGCGGATGGCGGCTTTCTTGTCATCGCCGAAAATTTCCTTGATCTGCTTGGCGATGTCCTGGGCTTTCGCGCCGCTGCTCGAAAAAGTGCGCACCAGGCGCTCGAAATCTTCCGGCGTGACCTGGTTGGTGAAATGAATGCTTGCCAATCCGGCGGTGTTGAGAAGAGTTGCGAAGCTGCGTTCTGCTTGACCGGTCTCCAACGGAATGCCATCGAGTAAGAGCGTATTGCCGGAGACGCCGAGCAGGAACGCGCCTTCGGTGCCACGTGGGAGGCCGTTCTGCAATTCCTTCCAAGTGGTCGCGAACTGCGCTTCGGTGCGCCTGTGCTCCATGCCATAAAGGCGGACGTACTTCACAAGAATATTGAGACTATGAATGAAGGCCCGTGCCGAGGCATTGCGGCTGCCCCGAATTGTGTCGGACGTTAGAATAGGAGTTCTCCCTGGCGCTTCTCTATGCATGGTCAGGGTAACCCGCGGAAGTAAGTCGGCCTATATTACCGAGGTAATTGGCGTGTAAGGCTTAGGGTCATGCTCCGCCGTGCCAATTTTGCGAATATGGCGCGGATACAGCACTTTTTCGTGCCGACACTGGAATAATGCGGTGTTTCAGGGCACAATAAGACCTCGATTTCTAGTTTGGATAAGCCCTCAATATGTCTGCTGCTTCATCACTTACGTCACCGAGGCCTGCGCCTCAGAAGAAAATGGGTTTCGCCTTGTGGATGGACCGCGTGCTGGTCGAATGCGACCGCGCGGAGGTGAGTTTCGCCGCCGATCCGGTACATGACCTTCGTGTGGCCCTGCGCCGCTGTCGTTCGCTCGCCGATGGCTTGATGTCGGTCGATCCCAGTCTGGAATGGAAGGCGATGAAACGTGCAGGCAAGAAGGTTTTTCAGAGCCTGGGTGAATTGCGCGACGTCCAAGTGATGGAGGAATGGGTTGGCCACTTGGGGGATGCCAGGGATCCAGTGAGTGTGGGAATGATGCGCTACCTGTCGGATCGCCAAAGTGAGCTCAAAATCCACGCCGCGACCGCTCTCCACGACTTCGACCGCAAACAATGGAAGCGCTGGGAGACGACACTGCCACGGCGGGCGGCCAAAGTGCGCCCCGGAAGTTTAGTGTTCAAGCATCTGGCGTTGGAGCGATGGACGGAGGCGTACGAACTCCACCGTCGCGCGTTGCGCAATGGATCAAAAATCGCCCTGCACAGTCTGCGCATTGGCATCAAGCGTTTTCGCTACACGGTGGAAAACTTTTTGCCACATGAACACGCGGCCTGGAAAGACGACCTCAAAGAGATGCAGGACATTCTTGGCGAAGTCCACGATCTGGATGTGCTTTGGGCCACAGGGGTGCAGATCGGTGCGTTTTCAGACTCGGAGTGGCGGGCGCGCTGGCAGGAGAAAATCACCAGCGAACGACAGTTGCGAGTGGAGAAATATCGGGCGAAGATGCTCGGCGCGCAGTCCTTATGGCAGGTGTGGCGTGCGGCGCTACCGTCGGGCGAACTGGCGGCAAAGGGCGCTTTGCAGCGCTTCAGGTTGT
>JBEKTR010000055.1:0-15608 GCA_049515835.1 Terriglobales bacterium | reverse complement strand
TGCCCACCCTGCGCGAAGTTGTGTATGAGCGTGTTCGCGAGGGCGAACTCTACGAAAGATTGGATCGTAATCGGGTTCGCTGCTTTGCCTGCGGACACCGGTGCCCAATCCTGCCGGGGCAACCCGGCGTCTGCAAAGTTCGTTACAACCGCGACGGTGTTCTTTATGTTCCCTGGGGATATGCCGGCGGAACGCAATGCGATCCCATCGAGAAAAAACCATTCTTTCATGCGTATCCCGGTGCATTGACTTACAGCATGGGTATGTTAGGTTGCGATCTGCACTGCGGTTACTGCCAGAATTGGGTAACTTCGCAGGCGCTGCGCGACCCGCGGGCGATTTCGAATCCTTTGGAAGCGTCGCCGGAAGCGCTCGCCGAAGATGCATTGCGACAAGGCGCAAAAGTTCTGGTGAGCACTTACAACGAGCCGCTGATTACCGCAGAATGGGCCGTAGCGATCTTCAAAGAAGCGAAGTCGGCGGGCCTGGTGACTGGCTTTGTTTCCAATGGAAACGGAACCCCGGAAGTCCTAGAGTATTTGCGGCCGTGGCTTGATCTCTACAAAGTAGATTTAAAGAGCTTCGACGACCGTCACTATCACGAGCTCGGCGGCCGCATCGCGCCAATTCTGGATACGATCAAGCTTCTGTATGCGATGGGGGTGTGGCTGGAGATTGTGACCCTGTTGATACCCGGATTCAATGATTCTCCAGATGAACTCAGACAGCTCGCAGAATTTCTAGCTGGAATATCCCCGATGATTCCGTGGCATGTGACCGCGTTTCACCAGGACTACAAAATGAACGATCATCGCAGTACCAATGCGGATGATTTGATGCAAGCTGCCGAGATCGGAAAATCTGCTGGGTTGCGGTATGTGTATGCGGGAAATTTGCCGGGCAGCGTAGGCAGCCTTGAGCACACTTATTGTCACGCGTGTTCGGCCCTGCTCATTCAGCGCTATGGTTATTTCATTGAAGACTATCGATTGACAGAGAGCGGATGTTGTCCCTCGTGCGGAGCGAATATCCCTGGGCGTTGGGCTGCAAAATTCGGAGGTCAAATCGCCGACCGTCCCTTTCGGCCGAATGGCGGCCTGCACCAAATCCAAGTCAATGCGGGCTCGTGACGCGGGCGATTCCCTTCTACGTGACTCGCGGTCTTGCGAAATTCAATTATCCTTTGGGCAGGACAAGTCTTGGGACCAGAGTGTCGGCCAAGATAAGTTTTAGCCGTGCCTTAATTTCCGCTCATGACAACTAGAAAATTACTTTTCCTGATCTTGGCCGCTTCGAGTATGCTCGTCTTTTTAAACCAAGCGTTCAGCCAAGCCTTTAGCCAAGCGCCCAGCCAAGAAAAAGACAAACCAAAACTGACGCTCGACGAGTTCTTCAATTACGTCACCTACGACGCGGTGCGTTCATCGCCGGATGGCCATTCCATCGCCATCATTGTTGATCGCCCGGATTGGGACCAAAATTTCTTTCGCACGGAGCTCTGGCTCTATCGCGACGAGGGCGGGGGCTTGATTCCGCTGACGCAATCGGGCAAGGACTCTGCACCGCAGTGGTCCCCCGACGGTGCTTGGATTGCATTCCTCTCGGAGCGAACGCTGGAGAGTGGCAAGAGCGACGGTAGCGATGATGCGAAGAATGAAAACATCACGCAGCTGTATGTCATTTCGCCGAACGGAGGCGAAGCCATCCCGGTAACGACAGCGGACGAAGATGTACACGCCTTCGCGTGGTCCGCCGATTCGAAGACCCTCTATTTTGCTACGCGAACGCCGTGGATGAAGGCGCAACAGGATGCGCACAAAAGAGGATGGAAAGATGTTATCCAATACCGTGGCGATGAGCGTGGGGACACAATTTTCAGCGTTGCGCTTGCAGGTGCCTTGAGCCGCCGGGCCGAGGTTGGGAAAATTCCGAGCGAAAATCGTGGGGAAGACGACGGGGAATATAGCGACGGTGAATCCAGTTCAACGCCGGGCTCGAAAATCATCACTCCCACTCCATGGCGCGTGCAACAGATGGCCACAGCTCCCGACGGCCGCCGTCTCGCCTTCGTCAGCGAGTCTATTTCGCAACGCGAGGAGCGCGTGAGCGAGTTCGAAATTTTCACAGTCGATCTGGGCAGCAATCCTTCCACGGTGCGGCAGCTTACGCACAATGAAGCGGTCGAGGAGAACATTCAATGGGCGCGAGATAGCCGGCATGTTTTCTTTGGCGTGAATTACGGCGCTGTGGACGGCGAATACCACGATTACCAGCCGCGGCTTTATTGGATTGATGCAGATAGCGGCGCAACCGAGCGCTGGGCCCAGAAAGCCGAGAATGGCAAAGAATTCATTGGCGCGATCATGCATTACGCCGTGACGGACAATGGAATACTGGCCGCGGGACGCGTGGGAACAGAAGTGCAAATCTATTCGCAGCTCAGCCCATCTGCGCCTCTCTTGAAGCAAACAGGCTGGTCCGGAACCTATGATGCCGTGGTCACGGCCTCTCATTCCTCGCATATTGCCCTGATTCATTCGGCCCTTGACAGGCCCGTTGAAGTTTATCTCGCTCCAGACATTTCGAAGCTGACTGAGGCGCAACCCCTTACTGCGTTCAATAAACTCTTCACGGAACGCGCGCTGCCACAGGCCAAAACTTACCGCTGGACTGCCGATGATGGGACGTCCATTGAAGGCATGCTGATGTACCCTCCGGGCAAATTCGAAGCGAAAAACCTGCCCATGTTTGTGTTCATTCACGGCGGCCCGGATGACGCCGACGGCAATCATTTCGAGGCGGACTGGTATGTCTGGGACCGCCTCGCCGCAACCCATGGATGGCTGGTTTTCGAGCCCAATTATCGTGGTTCAACCGGCTATGGAGATAAGTTTCTTGAGCGCATGGTCCCGGAAATTGTCTCCCGCCCAGGAAAAGATATTTCGGAGGGTGTTGATTCGCTTGTGAAAAATGGCACAGCCGATCCGGCGCATCTTGCCATCGGGGGCTACAGCTACGGCAGCTACATGACAAATTGGCTCATCACCCAGAGCACGCAATGGAAAGCGGCGGTCACGGGAGCGGGCGCGGTTGAGAATGTCGCCAATTGGGGAAACGACGACACGACTTTCGACGATGCTTTCGATCTTGGCGGACTGCCTTGGGAGCAGCCAAAGCGCTACCGGGAGGAGGCCGCGATTTTCCAGATGAACAAAGTGCGTACGCCTACTCTGATCGACTGTGGCGCGGAAGACGTACGAGTAGCAGTGTCCGAGTGCTATCTGTTCGATCATGCGCTGCACAACTTGGGCGTACCCAGCGAGTTGTTGATTTTTCCCGGCGAAGGCCATGAGTTGGACAAGAATCCTTGGCACGGAAAAATTAAGGTGCGGGAAGAATTGAAATGGCTGCAAAAGTACGGCGGAGTGGGGACGCAGTAGTCCCGGATAAGGCTTAAAGTCTAGCGTCCGGCGGGTTTCGCCGAGGCACTGGCCAGGCTCACATGGTGCGTGGAGTCCGCATATTTCGCGATTCCCTGATACAACGCTTCTGCCAGCTGCTGACGATAGATCGAGCTTTCCAGATTCGTTTCATCTGTCGGACTGCTGACGAAAGATACTTCGGTCAGAACGGCAGGCATGGTCGAGCCAGTAAGCACCACGTAGGAGGCCTCTTTCACGCCCCGATTCGGAACGGCGCTCTTGGCGGTGACGGCGCGGTAAAGCGATTGCTGAATGTCGGCGGCGAAGCGTTTTGAGTCGTCCACTTTTTCCTGGATGTTCACATTTGTCCAACTGACGTCGAGTGGCGCATTGCCTCCGGCTACGTCAGGCGTGCGCGCATGAACAGAAGAGTAGGTGTTCGTGTAATAGGTTTCCACACCCCGCGCCGACGCATAATCGCTGTAGTTAGCGTGCACCGAGAGAAACAGATCGCCATGCGCCAGATTGGCGATTTCCGTGCGTTTCTCCAGCGGAACATAAACGTCGTCGGTGCGGGTGTACACAACATCCGCGCCCAACCGGCTTTGCACTAATTTACCGAGACGGCCGACGATATCAAGAACCAGGTCTTTCTCCAGCAGTCCCCGACGGCCAACTGTGCCAAGGTCCCAACCGCCGTGTCCGGCGTCGAGGACTACACGAAACTTTCCGGCGCCTGCCACTTTGGATCCACTTGTTTGCGAGGCAGTGCTGGCGGCGACGGCGTCCGGCGCGATTGGAGGATTAGCTGGGCTGAACAGGTCAACCTTCGCGCGAGATTGTGTTTTGGCATTCGCGCTGCGCACTTCCACTACGAGGCGATAAGGATTTTGCTCGAGGCTCACCGAGAAATTCGTGTTCGGCTTGGTTTCGAGCACCACCCGGATGATGCCCGGCGAAAGTTCAGCGGCGCGCAAACGCAACAGTAGTGGATCGCCGATTTCTTCGCTGCGGTTCATTTTGGGGTCGAGTTTAACGTCGTGTAGATCGAAATAGATACGCTCAGGATCACTCAACCGGTGAGCTTCATACTGCACTTGCTCTTGCAGATCGATGACGACGGTGCTTGAATCCGGCGACGACCAATGTCGAATGCCCGTGATAACTTGGGCGCTGTTCGCGTCATGCGTAGTTTGCGGGGCTAGAACTTCTGATGTGGGGTTCGCCGGCGGCGTAGCGATAGTTGGATTCGGAGGCGGCGTAATTGCACTCCGGCTCGCGTTCGGACTTAAGGTAAGGCTTGCCGCTTGCGCGATGTGGCGATTGTGTAGAGTCCACCACGCACCCGCGCTGACGATCATCGCCGCCATGACGGCAACGCCTATCCAAAAACCGCGACGCGAATCTTCCTTGACTTCGATATGCACGCCGGGAAGCTTTGGGAGAGATTCTCTGGCCAGAACTTCAAGTTGTGCGCGGCGGCTAATTTTTTTTGATTCCCGCTGAAAACTTGTCACGCCGGGCTCAATCTTTTCTGCGGCCTGTTCAATCTTCGGCGGGAAGGGAATTGCCGGCGGAGCGACAGGCTTGACGGGTAGGCGCCGAATTGGTTCGACGGGAGCCGAGCGCCGGACTACCTGGCGGGAAACCTCCGCCATCCGGTCTTCTTCTTCCGGCTGTAATGCTGCCAGCAGTAACTCAGCTAGCAGATTCAAACGGCGCACATCGGATTCGGTGAACCGCTTAGCCTCGCTGGCGAAGGCCTCGATAATGCCAATGACGGTCTGCTTGGCCCACAGGGGTACGCCCACCATGGAACGCGTGCCGAGCTTGCGGCAGATGTCAGGATTTACGCGCGCGTCAATCTGTGCATCGTCGCAGCGCACCGTGCTTCCGCTTGAGAGGCAGGCGCCGGAGAAGCCGTAATTCGGATTTACCTTCGCGCCCTTGTCTGGAGTGACGGTTCCGGCGATGGCTCGGCACACGATAGCGCCATCTTCCGCCAGAGCAATAGCGATGCCGTCGGCGCGAGTAATCGCGAGCGCACGCTCCGCCACAAGTTGCAATACTTCATCGAGAGCGAAGCGCTCCTGCCCGGTTTGATCTATTCGCGGCGAGGTCGAATCAGTATCCGCCGAGTTCCGCTGGTTGCGCACTTGCTGTTGCAAGGCGGCAAATGCGAGGAGGGCCTGAAGAGCGTCGCGTCCCGGGGGCTCATCCTTGACAGACGGCTGGTGTCCGGATGCCAGATCCAGCAAAGGGCCGAGATCTCCCAGCGTTTTGTAGGGACTCGCGTTCATAAGACGAATGACGGTATGCAACTTCCCTGCAACCTGTAACTTACAAGGATTTGTTGCGATTCGCAACGGTTCTTCACGGGGCTACTCCAAATGGATGAATCCCTTCTGATAGAGAAGATGTACTCATTGGTTCCCTTCTTCTTGCAACCTTGCAGCTTTGCGCATAGGCTTGGATGAGTAGCTTCGCGGGTTTGTAGCAGGATGGCAGTGGTCAACAAGAAGTCCAATTGGTTGTGGCCTTTAGGCCTGATGGCCACGGGCATCGCGGCCGCCTCGGTCGTTGTTTTTCGCGGCTGCTGGCACCGCAAACTCAGCTGGCCCATACGCTCGCAAGGTCATTCTTACCAGGTTTGCCTCGGATGTGGCATCAAACGCTTGTTTGACGAAAAAACCTTCCAAGCTTACGGCCCTTACAGTTATGACCTCACCCGCCTGATTGAGCGTGCGAAAGAATCCCGCGTCGTTGAAGTTCCCGCTGCGCCGGCGGAACAACGTCCGGCTTCCTGATAGCCTTACGCGCAGTCTGCCTATTGTGCGAAGTATTGCCGCTCCAGCCAGAGTTGTAAATCTTTTTTTGCCCTCTCTTTGATGGCGACAAACTTAATGCCTGCGTTGCCTTCGCCGTCATTCCACACCACTTCGCCACGAATCGTCAGCGGAAGCGGACTTCCAGGCAAAGCAAAATTGACTTGGAGGGTGCTGGCGATTGGCACCGGCCTTTTGGCACGGATGCCCACTCCGCCCTGACTCAGATTACGCAGCTCTGTTTCAACGCGGCTTTTCGGACCACACTCCAACACGATCGGCAGATTCAAAGACGCTCGGTGATACCGCAGCCGCCCGCCGACCATGGTGTTGCGCGCGGCAGAGAGCGTGTGCACTGCTTCTTCCACCGAAATCGGCTTTTGCAGCATAAAGGCCGGCCCAGTCTCCTTGAGCTTTGAGAACCCATGTGGCCGCGCCATAAATGCCACCGGCATCGCCGGTTGGTTGGGGCGAACCCGCAACCCTTCGAGCACTTCATCGGTTCCATCGAGGTCGCAATCGATGATGAGCGCGTCGAATTTCGACGCCGCCAGTTTGGCTCTTGCTTTCGCGGGACGTGGCTCAACGTCAACGCCAATTTCCATCCCACCCAAAATACATTCCAGTACGCTAACTTCTTGCCAGTCACGCGAAACAATCATTGAGGAAAGTGTCATGCATTCAATCTATTCCAGAGCGTAATCGCGCCGAAGATAACCAAGGTAATGATGGCCTGAAAGTGGGGTACGGGGTGGTGACGGCAGCCGCGCTGGCAGTTCACTCGAGAATGGACATATGGTTGTCGGGCACGGCTTGGCGTATCTCGCGCCACAACTCATCCCGCCCGGTCCCGCTACGCGCCGAGTACGGGATGATTTTGGCTTCTGGAACTTCCTGCGCGTAGGTTTTTAACGCCACATGCAATTGATTGCTCGAAACCCGGTCGCTCTTGGTGGCGATGACCAGAAATTTCCGTTGCGCCTTGATGAGAAAATCCAGCAACTGGCGGTCGCTCGCCTGCGGCGGAATGCTGATATCCACCAGCGCGAGGCACAATGCCAGCGTCGAGCGCTGATGCAGATATGGATCAATAAAGCTCTGCCACTGGCTTGAAACTTCGCGCGAAATCTTCGCGTAGCCGTATCCCGGCAGGTCGGCGAAGATCAATTCCGCTTCCGGCTTGCCCGGCCAGCGGATCTCAAAAAAATTAATGGCTTGCGTGCGTCCCGGAGTATTGCTGGTCTTCGCGATTTTCGCGCCGACAAGCGAATTGATGACGCTCGATTTGCCCACGTTGGATCGACCCAGAAACGCTACTTCAGGCAGCCCGGGAGGAGGGAAGTGGCTCGGAGCGCTGGCCGACAACATGAATCGCGTTAAGACACGCATGTGTTAGTGTGCCGCCTGACGCGGCAAGATGCAAGCCGTCTAGCCTAGCCCGAGCGGCTTTTTATCGCTGTGCACATCTTCAGCTTTGACTGGAATGTATTTGTTGCGGAGATACAGAATTCCCGCGACGAGCAAGCCAATGCCAACACTCACTCCGAAGAACAAACGATAGGCAGGGAAGAAGAGGAAAACGACAGCCACCACGGCAATGGTGATGAACAGGCTGGTCTTGCCCTTCATGGCGAATCTCCAACACTAGGGAGAGATTGGCGGACGAGGGCGTCCGCCCCACACACTTAATTACTGATGCGCTGCGGGAGCATCGCCCGGATTCGTAATCGGCGCGATGGTTTCCGTTTCTACCGGCGCGACTTCCGGCAGCGGCCGCTCCAGCGCAATGGTGAGCACCTGGTCCATCGTATCTACGAAGTGCAGCTTCATGGCGCTGCGCAGGTTCTCCGGTACTTCAGCCACATCTTTTTCGTTGTCGCGGGGCAGAATCGCCTCAAACAATCCCGCCCGGTGCGCTGCCAGCAGTTTTTCTTTCAAGCCGCCGATTGGAAGCACTTTACCGCGTAGCGTGATTTCGCCTGTCATCGCCAGATCCCGCCGCACTGGAATCTTGCTTAGCGCACTGGCCAGGGCCGTGGCAATCGTAATACCGGCGGACGGTCCATCCTTCGGAATCGCCCCTTCGGGCACGTGCACGTGAATATCAATATTGCGGTAGAAGTCGCGCGCCAAACCGAGACGGTGGGCGCGTGAGCGGATATATGACATCGCAGCTTGGGCCGACTCCTGCATCACGTCACCCAGTTTGCCCGTGAGCGTCAGCTTGCCTTTGCCCTCCACCACAGTCGCTTCTGTACTAAGAATGGATCCGCCGACTTCCGTCCATGCGAGGCCTGTGACCAGCCCGACTTCGCTCTTTTCGTGTGCCACCGTATCGCGAAACTTGATCACGCCGAGGAAGTCATGAACATTTTCGGCCGTAATTTTAATCGAGTAGTCCTGGCCTTCCTTTACAACCTTGCGGGCAACTTTACGACACACGTTACCGATTTCGCGCTCCAGATTGCGTACTCCGGCTTCCCGCGTATAGGACCGAATCAACGCTTGTAAGGCTTCTATGGTGAACTGGATGTTCTTATCGGTGAGGCCGGCCTGCAAGAGCTGCTTCTTCACCAGATATTGCCGCGCGATTTCGACCTTCTCTTCTTCGGTGTAACCGTGCAACCGCAGCACTTCCATACGGTCCTGTAATGCGGCCGGAATCGTGTGCATCACGTTGGCCGTGGCCACGAAGAAAACCTGCGATAAGTCGTATTCCACGTCAAGATAGTGGTCCACGAACATATAATTTTGCTCGGGGTCGAGCACTTCCAGGAGCGCTGCCGATGGGTCGCCGCGAAAATCCATGGACATTTTGTCCACTTCATCCAGCATGAAGACCGGGTTCTTGGTTCCGGCTTTCTTCATCATCTGGATGATCTGTCCTGGCAATGCGCCAATATACGTACGGCGATGACCGCGAACTTCCGCTTCGTCGCGTACGCCGCCCAGCGACATACGGACAAACTTGCGCCCAGTGGCCTTCGCTATCGACATGCCCAGTGAAGTCTTGCCTACGCCCGGAGGTCCCACGAAACAAAGAATCGAACCCTTCGGATTTTTCACCAATTGACGAACCGCGAGAAATTCGAGAATGCGCTCTTTGATTTTTTCGAGACCGTAATGGTCTTCGTTAAGAATTTTCTCCGCGCGCGCGATGTTGCGGATTTCCTTTGAGCGTTTCTTCCACGGCACGGCGAGCAGCCAGTCGAGATAATTGCGTGAAACCGTGGATTCCGCGGACATCGGAGGCATGGCTTCCAGCTTCTTCAATTCCTGGATGGCTTTATCTTTTACTTCTTTCGGCATGCCCGCCGATTCAATCTTCTTTTTGAGCTCGTCGAACTCGCTCTTTTCGCCGCGACCCAGTTCCTTCTGGATTGCCTTAATCTTCTCGTTGAGGTAGTACTCTTTTTGCGCCCGTTCCATCTGCCGCTTTACCCGCGATTGAATGGTGCGATCCATGTTCAACTTTTCGATTTCGATGTCGAGCACGTCGCCGATGCGGCTCAAGCGCTCGCCCGGATCGAAGATTTCGAGCAACTCCTGTTTTTCTTCGATGGAAAGCTGCAAATTCGCGGCGATCGTATCTGTCAGCTTCGCCGGATCTTCCATGCGCACTGCGGCGATCATGGTTTCGTAGTTCAGCGACTGGCAAAGTTTGACGTACTGTTCGAAAAGGCCGGTTACGCGTTGGGTGGCGGCTTCAATTTGCGGGTTTGGCTCGGTCGCGTATCGCGCGAGCCGGACGGTCACCTGCATCAAGCCATCAGCTTCAGTGATCTGCAGGATCTTGCCGCGCTCAATGCCTTCGACAAGGACCTTGATATTGCCGTCAGGAAGCTTCAGGCTCTGAACGATATTGACGACAGTACCGACCTGATAAATCTCGTTCGGCTTGGGTTCATCCACGCTGGCGTCGTGTTGAGTCGCCAGGAAAATTTTCTTATCAGCAGCAAGAGCTTCTTCAAGGGCTCGCACGCTCGATTCTCGCCCCACGACGAACGGCGTCATCATATGCGGAAAAATAACCACATCCCGAATCGGCATCATCGGAAGTTTCTTAGTCTCGAATTTTTCTTTGGATGTGGTCACTTGGTCTCCCAGAAACAGCGTTTAGCAGGTAGCACTTAGCCTTTCGATGCGCGCATCTGCTGAAGGCCAAACGCTAATTGCCGATTTTATCCCGCCTTCTCCATCACTCCCAGCGAAGCCGCACGCTTCTCCACCATCTCCCGCGTGACTTCAAATTCCTTGACTTTCTTTTGGCTTGGCAGGTGGTACATCAGATCCAGCATCAATTCTTCGAGAATCATGCGCAGGCCGCGGGCACCCACTTTGCGGGCCATTGCCTGTCGCGCGACTGCGCGCAGGGCTTCTTCACCAAACTTCAGACGCACATTTTCGAACTCAAACAGCCGCTGATATTGCTTAATGATGGCATTCTTTGGCCGCGTAAGGATTTCGATGAGGGCAAATTCATCCAGATCTTCGAGCACCCCGACCACGGGCAGACGGCCAACAAATTCGGGAATCAAGCCGAATTTAATCAAATCTTCCGGCTGCACATCGCTGATCATCTCGAAATTTTTCTTCTTGGCAATGGCCGGCTCGTCCTTTGTCTCTTCCTCGCCGGTCTTGAATCCAAGAGATTTCTTTCCGGCGCGCCGGGAAATGATTTTGTCGAGCCCTACGAATGCGCCTCCGCATATAAACAGAATATTCGTCGTATCCACGGGCGTGAATTCCTGGTGGGGATGCTTGCGACCGCCTTGAGGCGGCACATTCGCGATCGTGCCTTCCAGAATCTTCAACAGCGCCTGTTGCACGCCCTCGCCAGAAACATCGCGGGTGATCGAAGGATTCTCGTCTTTACGGCCAATTTTATCCACTTCATCAATGTAAATGATGCCGGTCTGCGCCCGCCCGACGTCGCCATCGGCGGCTTGCAAAAGCTTGAGGATAATGTTTTCTACGTCCTCACCGACATAGCCGGCTTCGGTCAGCGTCGTCGCGTCCACAATCGCAAAAGGCACATCGAGCATGCGGGCCAGCGTCTGGGCGAGAAGCGTTTTACCCGTACCGGTGGGGCCGATCAGCATGATGTTGGACTTGCTCAACTCGATGCCGTCCGCTTTTTGGCGATTCATGAAGATTCGCTTGTAGTGGTTATAGACCGCCACAGCAAGCTTCTTTTTCGTTTGTTCCTGCCCGATGACGTATTCGTCAAGGAAGGTCTTCACTTCCTGTGGCTTGGGCAATTGCGTGGGTGCCGCGGCTGGAGGCGTGGCCGTGCGGTCATCTTCGAGAATGGAGTTGCAGACCGCGACGCACTCGTCGCAAATATAAGCCCGCGGATAGTCGCTGGGCGATGAAATTAGTTTGGCAACTGCATCCTGCGATTTATGGCAGAACGAGCAGCGCAAAATTTCTTCGTTTCCCGTCCGATTCTTCACGCCGCATCACTCCTTTTGCCTTCCCGCTACCACCGGGACTTTCCGATCCACAAACGGAAATCATACGCTTATCGCGTCTTGTAGATGATGTCGTCTATGATTCCGTATTCCTTTGCCTGTTGCGCGTTCATGATAAAGTCGCGTTCGACGTCTTTTTCTACTTTATCGAGCTTTTGCCCGCTGTGCTTTGATAGTAACTGATTGGTAATCTCGCGCATGCGCAGAATCTCGCGCGCATGAATGTCAATGTCCGTCGCTTGGCCGGAAAGTCCGCCCATGGAAGGCTGGTGAATGAGAATTCTTGAATTCGGCAATGCGAGGCGTTTCTTGGCTTCGCCCGCCGACAAAAGGAGTGCCGCCATGCTGGCTGCCTGTCCGATACAAATGGTCGTGACGTCATTTTTCACGTATTGCATGGTGTCGTAGATCGCCATCCCGGCGGTAATGGAACCCCCGGGCGAATTGATATAGAGCTGAATGTCTTTCTCTGGATCTTCCTGAGCCAGAAACAGCATCTGCGCGATAACCAGATTGGCAATGGTGTCGTCAATTGGGGTACCGATGAAGATAATGTTGTCCCGCAACAACCGGGAGTAAATGTCGTAGGCGCGCTCCCCACGCCCGGTCTGCTCGATGACCATCGGTACCAGCATCATTTTTGGGTCGTTCACATTCACCTTCGCGCTCCAGCCCGTTCTTCGGGTATTTCTTTTGGAATCAGACGCTTAAGCGGACTGACGAAATAGAAAATCGAGGGTCTTTTCGTTGCGGATTCTGTTTCGGATTCTATCGAGCGCTCCATCCTGTGTCAAACGCGCGCGAATCGCTTCCGCACTCTGTTTTGTTTGCAAAGCCAGGGCGTCCACTTCGCGGTCCATTTCTGCGTCGCTGACGTCGATTTTCTCCTCTTCCGCAATACGATCCAGCAGTAAAGATGCCTTGACTTCCTGCACCGCCTGATCGCGTTGGCCTGCGCGCAGCCGGGCAAAATCCATTTTCTTAATGTCTTCCGCTTTCATACCCTGCGATTGCAATGCGCGCAGCCCTCGTTCCAACCGAACGTCAACCTGGTGTTCCACCAGAGCGTCAGGCACCTCAAACTCATTGCGCTTCACCAATTCGGCCATGAGTTTGTCTTTGGCCTCGTGCTCGGCTGCATGTTTGCGTTCGGCTTCCATGCCTTCGCGAATCCGCTTCTTCACTTCGTCGAGGTTGGCAAACTCACCTAATTCTTTGGCAAAGTCATCATTCAACTCTGGCAAATGCTTTTGCTTGATGGCCTGAACCTTGACCGTGTAAGTAAACGTCTTGCCGGCAAGCCGTTGCTCCTGCGCATCGGCGGCATATATGACTTCAAATGTGCGCTCGTCACCTGCCGACGTCCCGCGCAAATGTTCTGTGAATTCGGGCATGGTGTTCTTGCCGCCGATTTCGACCAGTACTTCATCCATGTGAACAGGCTTTGATTCCGCGTCGCCGTCTTTGGGCACGCCATCGAGAGACACTTGGGCAAATTCGCCGTCCGCCGCAGGGCGACCTTCAATCGAGGTGAACGTCGCTTGCCGCTCGCGCAGATTGTTCAGCGATTCCTGTACTTCTTCATCGGTGACGACAACTTCCGGCTTCTCGGCCTTGATATCTTTGTAGTTTTCCAGGCGGATGGTCGGCATGACCTCGAAGCTCGCTTTAAACCGCAGCGGTTCGCCGTCGTGGATATGCAGATCGGTCACGCGAGGCTGGGAGACCGGAACCACGCCCAGCTTTTCCGCCTCTTTGCGGAAGTACCGCGGAACTAGCGCTTCGACCACATCGCTTTTGAGGTCTTCCGCAAAACGCTGCCGAATGATGGAAGCCGGCGCATGGCCTTTGCGGAAGCCCGGGATACGGGCCAGTTTCTGATATTTCTGAATTATATTTTGGGTTTCGCGGGAAACTTCCTCGGCGGGGATTTCCACCTCAATCTCACGTTTAGTGCTGCTCTCTGTCGCTGTAGGGCTCACTCTTAAAGTCTAAAGAGATAGAAGCACAGCGTCAATGACCCGAGGCCGCTTTTAGCAGGCTATCCCGAGGGGCTTTAAATGCCGCAGATACACCAGGATCCGTTAGCGCTCGGGCTCCAGCTGTTTGCTGAACGAAGGCACACTTTTTCCAAAGTTTCCGCGGTTTTCTTTCCAAAACAGAGTTTCATCGCTTTCACGGCCCGATGATTGATATATGCAACTCAGTTGCACTCGCTATGCGAAGGAAACAATCCGATACAGCCGGGGGGTCAAGAGATGGTAGTCGCGCGGCAGTTCGCGCAATAGCCGCCCACTTCAAGTCGTGTGACGGCGATATGAAACTGACAATCGCGTTGAATCTGTCCCTTGAGTCGGTCGAATAGATCGCTTTCAAATTCTGTAATTTTGCCGCAACGCAGGCAAGCCATATGGATGTGATCACGTTGGGGGCGGCGCTCGTAAAAATGCTTTTCTCCTTGCATGTGCATGAGATCCAACTCATCCACGAGCCCATGCCGCTTTAATAATCCCAACGTTCGATAGACGGTAACTCGATCAATCTGAGCGTCAATGCGCTTCGCTTTACGAAGAATCTGACTTGCATCGAGGTGTTGCTTTGCGGTTTCGACGACATGGAGAATCGTCCGGCGCTGCCGCGTCATGCGAAGGCCGCGCGACATTAACTCCGATTGCAGCCGTCCGGGAGTTTCGGTTTGGGGCAGGGGCACAACATTAATTGTAAGCCAGTTGCAATAAAGTTATGCATAAAATTCAAATACTACGGGTCGCATATAGTCGTATTTGGTCCTCGAAAGCTGGAGACAGAGGATAGGCTGTAGCAAGCTTTGGTCTGGTTCAGGCACGCAGCAGTTCGGATACAAGATTCTCGCGCCGCGCCAAGGCGACGCGATCAACGCGGCCCAACACTCGGGTATACCCGGCGAGTGAAAATGCCGCCAATACCAGAAATATAGCTGTCGCTGTCCAGTAGCTTATGCCGCGGGTGAGCCACAGCACGAGTGCTGCTGTGCCGATCACGACAAATTGGACGCCAAAGCTCGCCAGCACTGTGGTGGGTGAGGCCCGCTGGCGCCCGAATGCCGACGCTTCAATCCGTTTGGGAAAGTAAAGAGACAACAGGTTCCCGGTCGCCAGGTTGACCGGCGCAGCAAATAAGACCGCGGCGAGCGTCGCGGCCATGACATCGGCCGTGGGCGGCTTATACATCCAACTCACACCCGCCCATGCGATGACGATCTCGAGGAGCAAAATCAGGGTGTGCGCGAGATTTTTTCCGGCAACAATTTCGCGGAACGTTATAGGAGCGGCAAAATAAAACTGAATACCGCTTCCATCCCCGCCAAAATTGTTATAGATCAAGTTCGTCAGCAGGATCAGCGTATAGGCAGCCACCGCTGGAAATACCAAATCCGGTCTATGGTGGGGGAACGCCCCGTTGCTGCGAAAAATCAGCAACATAAATAGCGGGACGATCAAAGTGAACAGCATAGGGCCGCTGCGAGATAAATAACGCAATTCTTTTTCCATGACTAAGGCTGTCGGCACGGAAAAGTCCGGTAATACCCAACTGTCGGTTCGTTGTCTGACCGGTGCTGCCGCCCCTCGCGGACCCGTCTCACTTAAATTTTCTCCGCGATACTCTTGCCGGACGCGCACACTCAGCAACAAGATAGCGACTGCCCAGTAGCCACCGAGAACTGAAAAATAAAGAAATCCTGCGCCCAAATTTCCCTCTAGGCTATGCGCTATTGCCGCCGCCGCCAATCCCGGCGGGAGCATGCGTTCGACAGGGGTAATTTCGGCAACCAGTCGCAATAATTGCATCCGGTTTCCGTGTTCATAGCGCCTAAGCATGGGGCCGACCAACTGAATACACAGAATGGC
>JBEKTR010000054.1:0-15679 GCA_049515835.1 Terriglobales bacterium | reverse complement strand
ACCGGCGCGGCGAAGTCATCCAGTACGTCACACAAAAGTACGGCCGCGACAATGTCGCCCAGATCATCACCTTCGGCACCATGGCCGCCAAGGCCGCCATCAAAGACGTGGGCCGCGCCATGGACATTCCCTACGCCGACGTCGACCGCATCGCGAAGATGGTGCCGACGCAGCTCAACATCACTCTGGAGCAGGCCATCGCGGATTCCGCCCAACTGCGCGAAGCCATCGAGAAAGACGGCCAGATTCGCGAACTGTTTGAGACCGCGCGAAAACTGGAGGGCATGGTCCGCAATTCCGGCGTTCACGCCGCAGGAGTCGTGATTTCGCCGCGGCCGCTCACCGACCTGGTTCCGCTGCATCGCACCAAGAACGACGAAATCGTGACTGCCTTCGACATGGTCGCGATCGACAAGTTGGGCCTGTTAAAGATGGACTTTCTCGGGCTCACTACACTGACGATTCTCACTGACGCGTTGAAGCTGATCGAACAAACGCGCGGCACGAAGATCGCGCTCGAACAGATTCCACTCGAAGATCACGAAACCTACGAAAAGGTCTTCTATAAGGGACTGACCTCCGGCGTTTTCCAGTTTGAATCGCACGGGATGCGCGATGTTCTGCGCAAGTACCAGCCCAATTCCATTGAAGATCTCACCGCTCTGAACGCGCTCTACCGGCCCGGTCCGATTCAGGGCGGCATGATTGACGATTTCATTGACCGCAAGCACGGCCGCAAGAAAGTCGAATACGAACTGCCGGAACTGCAGGAAATTCTCCAGGAGACGCTCGGCGTAATCGTCTATCAGGAGCAGGTCATGCAGATCGCGAATCGCCTGGCGGGCTACTCGCTGGGTGAAGCCGATTTGCTGCGCCGCGCCATGGGCAAGAAGAAGGCAGAAGAAATGGCGCAGCAGCGCGAGCGTTTTGTCGATGGCGCTGCGCAGCGGAAGTTTCCGGCAAAGAAGATCGAGAAAATTTTCGATCTCATGGCCCAGTTCGCCGGATACGGTTTTAACAAGTCGCACTCCGCGGCTTACGCGCTACTGGCCTATCACACGGCTTATCTGAAGACGCACTATCCGGTCGAGTTCATGGCGGCGTTGCTGACCTCGGTCACCGGCTCAACCGACGACGTGGTCAAGTACATCAACGAATGCCGCGAAATGGGCATTGCCGTCGAACCGCCTGATATTAATGTTTCCGACGCGAACTTCACACCGCATGGCGCCGCCATACGCTTTGGCCTCGCCGCGGTCAAAAATGTCGGCCACAATGCGATCGACTCCATCGTTGCCGGCCGCAAGAAACTGGGTCGCTACAAATCTATTTTTGAAGTCTGTGAAAGCGTGGACCTGCGCCTGCTCAACAAGCGCGTGCTTGAATCGCTGATCAAGAGCGGCGCCATGGACTCGCTCGGCCGCCGCGCTCAACTTATGGCCGTGCTCGACAAGGCCATGGATGTCGCTCAAAAAGCCCAGCGTGATGCTGAATCCGGCCAGCATGGACTATTTGGTGTATTTCAGGAAGAGGCCACCGCCTCTCACGTTGAAACACTTCCCGAAATCCCGGACTGGGACGAGCACGCCCGCCTTGCTAATGAGAAAGAGATCCTCGGGTTCTTTATCACTGGACATCCGCTAGAAAAATATCGTGACAAGCTCGATGACTTACGCGCGTTGAGCACGGCAGACATCGCCGCAATGAAATCTTCTACTGGCAAGGACGAGAGCATTTCGACAGCGGGTATTATTACCAATCTGCGCGTGCTCAAATCCAAGCGCGGCGACTACTACGCCCAGTGTGCACTCGAAGACATGGCAGGCACGATCGAGACGATCGTTTTCCCCGAGGCCTACAAGAAACTGCAAGACAAAGTGAAATTGGAAGTCCCGGTTCTTATCCGCGGCGGAGTCCGCATTGAAGAAGGTGCGAACCCAAAATTGACGGTCAACGATATCCAGCCGTTGGAAGACGTGAAGATTCCTCTGCCTCGATCGCTCCGCATTCGTATACCGCTCGAAAACGCCAGTGAAGGCACCGTGGGCGCGTTGCACCAGCTATTTACCCAGCGCAAGGGAGAAGCGAAAGTCTTATTTGATGTCGAGCGCGCAGGCGATTTTATGGTGGTGATGGAGGCGGAAGGCTATAATGTGCTTCCAGACCGTAATTTCATCGCCCGCGTGGAAGAGCTGTGCGGACGAGGTGCGGTTCGTATTATCAACTGAAATTGAAGCGGGTAGTCGAGTGTTGAAGGGACATCCGCAGATGACAGCTTTCCTGCAACGAAACCCGGGCTTGCACGTGCCGGGCATTCCGGGCTACGAAGGTGCCGCGGTCGCGCTTGCGGGAACGGACTTCCTTCTCTCTATGGTGGAAACCGGTTGGGCCACCAGAAACGGTGACGGTAAGGCAATGGAATTGGGCGAAAAGGCGCGTAAGGAGCTGGAAAAAATCGAAGGGCAAATCGCCCGTTTGCAGGCGGTTCCGGCGCAGGATCCCGACGCTCGCGCCCAAATCACCCAGCTGAATCAGCGGCTTGGCGCACTGCGCGACGAACTGGCTCAAAACGCGAACCGCCCGAAAACCGCGTGGGAACGCGCGGAGCTGGCACGCCATCCTCAACGTCCCTACATGCTCGATTACATCGAGCGCATCTTCTCAGACTTCAGCGAGATTCACGGTGACCGCTCGTTTCGCGACGACCACGCCATGGTGTGCGGCATGGCCCGCTTCCACGGCGAAGAAGTCATGCTGGTCGGCCAGCAAAAGGCGCGTGACACCAAGCAGAAGGTCTATCGCAATTTCGGCATGCCTAATCCCGAGGGCTATCGCAAAGCGCTTCGCACCATGAAGATTGCCGAAAAGTTTGGGCGGCCCACCATTTGCTTTGTAGATACCGATGGTGCTTACCCCGGGATCGAAGCCGAAGAACGTGGGCAGGGCGAAGCCATTGCCCGCAATCTTCTGGAGATGTCGCGCTTGCAGGTACCGACAATCGCCATCGTCATCGGCGTCGGCGGGAGCGGCGGCGCCTTGGCCATCGCGGTTGCCGACCGCGTTTTGATGTTGGAGAATTCTATCTACTCAGTAATTTCGCCCGAGGGCTGCGCTTCCATCATGTGGCGCGATGCTTCGAAAAAAGAGCTTGCCGCCGAAGCCATGCGCATCACCGCCGAAGACATGACAGAACTCGGCCTGGTGGATGGCATCGTCCCCGAGCCGCCCGGAGGAGCGCACACGGACCATGAAGCCGCCGCAGCTTTCATGGATGCCGCGCTGCAACACAACCTCGCAGAACTTAAGAACCTTCCCCTCAAAGATCTCGTCAACGCCCGTTACGAGAAGTTCAGAAATATGGGGCAGTTCTTTAAAATCGACGGGTAGCTAGTGTCCTTCGCGCTCAGCATTTGCTCATTCTGGCCCCCGTATTTATCCGCACAAGGCCCTTTCGGATTGAATGGAGAGCGTGGCTGTGATACTTTTACCAAGCTTGATGCGCTAGGAGCCTTCATGCGATCTGCCTTTTTCTTCGTTTTCCTCGCGATATTTGGTTTTTCCTCTACAGTGTTCGGTAGCAATCCGCTGCCCTTTGTCAATCAGCCGCTGATTCCCGCGAGCACAGCTCCGGGCGGTTCGGCGTTCACGCTTACTGTTACCGGTTCTCAATTCGTGAGCGGCGCGACCGTCCTCTGGAACGGCAGTCCACGGTCCACGACTTTCGTGGATGCTGCCAAAGTGCAAGCCCAAGTCTCAGCCGCCGATATCGCCTCGCTCGGGACCGCAACCATTACAGTCGTAAATCCGGCACCAGGAGGCGGTGCGTCTAATGTGGTTTATTTTCCCGTCTCAATGCCTAGAACCACCCTGGCCTTTGGCGCAAAAGACTATAGCTTACCGTCAGGAGCAGGTGTCCAATTGCCGGCTGACGTGAACGGCGACGGGAAGCCAGACATCATTGGTAGTGATGGGGTGAACAACAAGGCGACTGTGGCAGCCTTTCTCGGAAATGGCGACGGGACCTTCGAAAGCCCGCTTACGAGCCCAACTGCATGCACATCCGATTCGTCCATACAGGTCTTGAATGTCGGAGATTTCAATAACGACGGTAAGCTAGATGTGCTGCTTGTGGACTACCCAGTCGAGCATGTATGCGTAATGCTTGGGAATGGCGATGGAACGTTCCAGCGCGGCAGCTCAGTCGTCGTTAGCGCCAATGAGGTGCCCTCAGCTGTAGTGGGCGATTTTAACGGGGATGGTAAACTCGACGTTGCGATCGCCACGGGCACCGATGACGTTGACGTTCTTCTGGGCAACGGCGACGGTACGTTACAATCGCCAATCGCGTACTCTTCCGGGTTCAATTATCCAGAGACATCTTACATGGGGGTTGGCGACTTTAACGGTGACGGCAAACTCGACCTCCTAGTAGACGGCGGCGGTTTGGTGCTGCTTTTCGGTAACGGCGACGGCACCTTCCAGACCGGCGTCCAGATTCCAGCGAGCTATGAATTAGACCAACTGCTCGTGGCGGATTTTAACGGGGACGGCTACCTCGATATCGCATCGGGGGACAGCGAGACCGCCTACATATCCGTGTTCTTTGGAAAGGGTGATGGCACTTTTCAGCCAGAAGTCGAATCCCCATCGCCTTTCGTAGAGACGCGCTGTGGGAGCTTCGGAGACTTCAATAATGATGGCAAACTTGACATCGTGTGCTCCGGAAGCCCTGCTCGGTCTTTCATCAATTTTGGCGGTTCAGTCTTTCTAGGGAATGGCGACGGTTCGTTTACGCCAACGCAAGTTTTCAGTGACCCTTCGGGAGCCGGGCTTGTCACTTCCACCTTCGCGGATTTCAACAACGACGGTCAGCTTGATTTGTTGGGGCTAACGGGCTATAACATGCCCATTTACCTGCAGACCACATTGGACACCCAGCCGCAAAACTTGGCCTTCCAATCACAGCCGGTTGGCACAAAGAGCAAGCGGCAAGGCTCGACCGTAACCAACATCGGAACATTCACGATTAATATCTCATCCATAAATCTGGTCGGAGCAAATGCGGGTGACTTTATCCAAACGAACGACTGCGGATCGGCGCTCACACCGGGCGCAAGTTGTTCCTTTACAGCACAGTTCGCCCCGTCGCAATCGCCGCCGGTGTTAGAGTCCGCGCAGATCGCGATCACGGACAACGCCGTCAGCAGTCCGCAGTACATCGATCTCTTCGGTAGCAATACTGGAGAGTTGCTAACTCCGCACGTTCTGAAATTCGGATCGGTGCCGGTCGGGCAAAATAAAAATGCAACGGTCACGCTGACGAACAACAGCGGAACCGGGCTGCCGGTTGGAAAACAATTCAACATATACGGCTCGGATCCTCAAGACTTCAGCCAGACCAATAACTGCCCCGCTACTCTCGGAGCACACAAAAGCTGCACCATCCGCGTGACCTTCTCGCCGACGACGATCGGTAGGCGGACGGGAAGTTTAACTGCCCACGATTTGCCTTACAAGACCTACATGATAGGAACTGGCGAATAAGATCAAATCGGCTTTGGTCTGCCTAAGTCGCAATCGCCAGAGCAGCGTGGGGATCCCCAGAGCTGCGGGAGCGGCTTCGGATTAGCATAACTTTTCGGCGGTGGCACGGCCCATGAAATCTCGATCTCGGTTTGCAGTTCTATCTGCGTTTGTGTTCTCATCTGCTTGGTATGCCAACCCCCAAGGCGCCAACGTGCAAAACGGTAACGCGGCGCCAACATCTTCCTGGAATGATTTAATCAAGAGTACAACCAACATGCACTCCGCTATGGCTCTTGTAAAACCGTCGGGCAATACTGACGCAGATTTCGTTGCCCTCATGATGGCCCATCATCAAGCCGCCATCGAGATGGCGAAGACAGAATTGATGTACGGCCAGGATGCACAAATGCGACGCTTGGCACAGGAGATTATTACCGATCAGCAGTCCGAGATCGAATTGATGCAGCTTTGGCTGAAACAACACACCCCGGAAAAGTAGTTTGACGCATTCCCGCAATTTGTAAGGAGCGCGAATATGAAGTTTCCCCGTTGTTTTTTGATTCTTGCGTTCGCTTCATACACGGTTGCGCAGCAAGCCCCCTGGGGACGTCCGAACATAGCGGTTTCCAGCCATGACCGTGTCTATGCCGCTGATCAGACTTCGAACACGATTTCTGTTATCGATCCCTCCAGGAACCAGCTTCTCGGCGTCATTCGGCTCGGCGATCCGCTGCCCGGCGCGCTGAGCCCGCTGTACAGAGGCGAACTCCTGGTTCACGGACTCGGTTATTCGCCCGACTCCAAAACGCTGGCCGTGGTTTCTGTTGCGTCAAATTCCGTAACCCTGATTGATACCGCAACCAACAAGGTTAAAGGCAAGATTTACCTTGGCCGTTCGCCTCATGAGGCGTTCTTTACTCCCGATGGCCGCGAACTATGGGTAACCGTGAGAGGGGAAGACTACGTCTCGGTAATTGATCCGGCGCTTATAAAAGAAACGCGCCGCATCAAGCTGGCGAATGGCCCGGGAATGACCGTATTCGGACCGGATGGGCACTATGGATTTATTTGCTCCAGCTTTACTCCTGAGTTAACCGTCGTCGATGTCGCTTCGCATGAGATTGTGCAGCGGTTGCCACAAGCCAGCCCATTTTGTCCGAACATCGCAGTGAGTCCGGAAAATGACGAAGTGTGGATCACGCTGAAGGATGCCGGAAAAGTGCAGGTGTTCAGCGCGCAACCGCCCTTTGAGCAAAAGACGGTGCTAGAAACCGGGCCGATTACCAATCACGTGAACTTTGTAAATAACATCAAGGGAAAGTTTGCTTACATCACGATTGGCGGTGCCAACCAAGTGAAGGTGTTCCGCCGGGGCACACGGCCGGAGCTGGTCGCCACTATTCCGGTGGGAAATCTTCCTCATGGCATCTGGCCGTCCGGCGACGGCTCCCGAGTCTACGTGGCGCTCGAAAATGGAGAGATGGCCGTCGTAATTGATACGGTGACCAATAAAGTGATCGCAAATATTCCCATCGGACAATCCACGCAAGCTCTTGTGTACGTTCCAAACGCTGTGCCCGCGGGCGAAGGTACCGAAAATCTCGTTCCGCTGGGAGAAGCCGGCAACACCGCCCGGCTGCATTTGGAAGCAACAGGCACGATTCAGCCAGATGCGGAGGCTTCCGTAGCGGTGAACTCGCTTGGCCTGCTTGATCTCGTTCAGATTGCCGCCGAGGGTTTGGCACCAAAGTCGCAATATCAGGTTTATCTGGCCGAGTCCAATCGCGCGCCTTACGGCAATCTCGTGCCGCTCGCCGTTTTAAAGACGAATCCGGACGGAGCAGGCATTACCCAAGCCATCGGGCCATTGAAGGTACTTACTAATAGCTCCACTTCCGCGAGAAGATTCATCATCGTTACGAGTTCCAAAGATGCCTCAGGCGTTGTGCTGCAACAAGCAAGCGATTCAATTACCCCATAGATATCGGATCTTTCGCGCGTTGCTCCATGAGTGTCCTGGCTGCGCTCCACCTTCCGCCTGCCGTATAATAAGAAGTTCGCATATAACTATTTCGTCAACGGCGGATCTCGCGTCCGCTCCCGTAGGAAGGACATCTAAGCTTCGCAATGGCCAGCACCGATGTAGCCCCGCATCAAGACCTCAGCCGCCACGGTAAATCTATCGTCAACGACATGAGCATTCAGGTCGCGACCGTGAACGGTTCCGGTTCACAAAGTTCGAATACCGTGCTGCTGCGCAGTATTTTCCAGATGGGCGTGCCGGTCTCTGGTAAGAACCTTTTCCCTTCGAACATCGCCGGCCTGCCGACCTGGTACACCATCCGCGCGAATAAAGACGGCTATGTCGCCCGCAAGAAAGAAATTGACTTCGTCATCGCCATGAATCCGGAGACGGCGAAAGAAGATGTGATGTCGCTCGCGCCTGGCGCCTGTGTTCTTTATGACGAACCGCTGAAGCTTGACGAACTGCGCAGCGACCTCATCTTCTACTCGGTTCCTTACGACAAGCTTGTCGCTCCGGTTTGCCCGGAAGCCAAACTGCGCAAGCTGGTTAAGAACATGATCTACGTCGGAGTAGTGGCGCAACTGCTCGACTTGGACATGGCCGAAGTCGAAAACGCGCTGCGTAAACAGTTTGCGAAGAAAGTGAAAGCTGCCAATTTGAATCTCGCCGCCGTGCAGGCTGGCCATGAGTACGCGAAGACATCGCTCACCAAAGCCGACACCTACAAGATTGAGCACCTGAACAAGACGGCTGGGAAGATCATCATTGACGGCAACGCCGCAGCCGCGCTCGGCTGCATGTTCGCCGGAGTTACATTTGCCAGCTGGTATCCCATCACTCCGTCTTCATCTTTGCCGGAAAACCTCATTGAATACATGAAACGTTTCCGGGTGAACAAAGATGGCAAAGCGACCTTTGCGATCGTCCAGGCGGAAGATGAACTCGCCGCCATCGGCATGGTCATGGGGGCAGGTTGGGCAGGCGCTCGCGCCATGACCGCGACCTCCGGCCCCGGCATTTCGCTCATGGCGGAGTTTGCCGGGTTGTCGTACTATGCCGAACTTCCCGGCGTCATTTGGGACATTCAACGTGTCGGTCCATCCACCGGCCTTCCCACGCGTACTTCTCAAGGCGATCTCCTTTCGACCGCATTTTTGTCACACGGCGACACCAAACACATCCTGTTGATTCCCTCATCGCCCGAAGAGTGCTTCACCATGGCTCAAGATGCTTTCGATTTGGCCGAGCAATTCCAGACGCTGGTTTTCGTCATGTCCGATCTTGATCTCGGGATGAACAACTGGATGGCGGATCCATTCAAATATCCCGAAAAGCCCATCAAGCGCGGCAAAGTATTGAGCAAAGAAGATATCGACCGTCTGGGCAGTTTCGCGCGCTACAAAGACGTGGATGGCGACGGCATTCCGTATCGCACATTGCCCGGCAATGGCAATCCTGCGGCAGCCTTCTTTACTCGCGGCAGCGGACACAACGAGAAAGCCCAATACAGCGAACGCCCCAACGATTACGAAAACAATATGGAACGGCTAAATCGCAAGTTTGAGACGGCGCGTTCTTTTGTCCCTCGGCCAGAGCTTTCGCAAGGGGCGACTCCGGCGAAGGTTGGCCTCGTCGCCTTTGGTTCTTCTCATTGGGCCATCATCGAGACGCGCGATCAGTTGCGGAAAGAATACAAAATTGAAACCGATTACCTGCGTCTGCGCGCATACCCGTTTACGCGTGAAGTGCACGATTTCATCCGCCAGCATGAACGTGTCTATGTAGTCGAGCAGAATCGCGATGCGCAGATGCTAAGCCTGCTCAAACTGGATATAGAGCCGACATTAGTGACGCGTCTGCGCAGCATCGCACATTTGGACGGCTTGCCCATCGACGCGCGTTCCGTGACCGACCACATCATGACCATGGAAGTAAGTATGGCAGAGAATCTGGAGGGGAAATAATGGCGACTACCACGACGCCTCCACCAAAAACCAATCGCATTGGCCTGCAAGTCCTCGACTATCGCGGCGGCAAGACCACGCTCTGCGCGGGTTGCGGCCACAATGCCATTTCAGAGCGCATCATTGATGCGATGTACGACATGGGCGTTCAGCCCGAGCGCGTCGCCAAGCTGAGCGGCATCGGTTGCTCGTCCAAGGCTCCCGCTTATTTTATGAACCGCTCGCATAGCTTCAACAGTGTTCATGGCCGCATGCCGTCGGTGGCGACGGGTGCGCTCCTGGCGAACCGCAGCATGATTGGCCTCGGCGTGAGCGGCGACGGGGACACCGCTTCCATCGGCATGGGCCAGTTTGTTCACCTCATGCGCCGCAATCTGCCGCTCATCTACATCATCGAAGACAACGGTGTATATGGTCTGACCAAGGGCCAATTCTCCGCCACGGCCGATATCGGCTCGAAGCTCAAGACCGGCGTAGTGAACGAATTACCGCCCGTGGACACCTGCGCGCTCGCCATTTCCTTAGGCGCAACTTTTGTAGGTCGCTCTTTCTCCGGCGACAAGAAACAACTCCTCAATATGTTGAAGGCGGCCATCGCGCACCGCGGGACCGTAATGCTTGACGTCATCTCTCCCTGCGTCACCTTCAACGATCACGAGGGCTCGACCAAGTCCTACAAATACATGATCGATCACGAAGAACCGCTTCAGGAGATCAGCTTCGTCCCAGCATTTGAAGAAATCGACGTGGATTACGATCCCGGAACAACCATGAACGTCACCATGCATGACGGTTCGCATCTGCGTCTTCGCAAGCTTGAAGAAGACTACGACCCAACCGACAAAGTGCGGGCGCTCACCCGCCTGCATCAATCGCAGGAAAAGAACGAGATGCTCACCGGGGTGCTTTACTTGAATACGCAAGCCCCGACGTTTACCGACATGCTCAACCTCGTGGATGAACCGCTGGCCACGCTGCCGGAAAGCGCGGTCCGTCCCGGCAGGGAAGTGCTCGAACAGGCTATGGAAGAATTGCGTTAGGAAGCAAGAGTAGAATTTAGGGGTTGCGCTGAAAGCGGAGGCACCAATGAAAGGGATCGTCCTGCTAGTCGTTTTGTCGTGCGCGTCGGCCGTATTCGCGCAGGCTGCTGCCTTTGCCTCATCTCCACGGCTGGTTGAAACAAGCTGGTTCCACCGCCATCACGGGCGAAGCGCTCACAAGGCGACCAAACACCACGCTCACGCGACCACGAAGCACAAAGCCCATCGCGCTTAATATTCCCTAGATTTTCTTATTGCCCCTTCGCCGGCGTCGTTCCCAGCTTGCGGAGTTTCTCTTTTGCTTGCAGCGCTTCGTTTGTCCGCGGATAACGCTGAACAACGTGGTGCAAAGTCGCCGCGCCTGCGTCCTGCTGCCCGCTTTCGATTTGAGCGAATCCCTTCTTTAACTCTGCTGACGCGGCCTTATTTCCGCTGGGAAAATTCTGGATTACCAGATCGTAATTCGTAATCGCGGCCTGATAGTTGCCTTGTTTGTACTGAAGTTCCGCCAGATAGAAGTACGAATTCCCCGCCAGATCGGTGTTCGGATAGAACTTGATGTAATCCGAAAATTCCTGGCTGGCAAGATCGTTCTTGCCCGCGTTGTAGTCGCGCAGGCCGTTGTTGTAAAGCACGTCCGGCGGAGGCGCAGCCGCAAGAGCAGCCGCTTGCGCTTGCTGTGCCGCTTGCGAGGCCGCAGCCGACTGTTGCGTCGCCTGCATGTCGTCCATCTGTTTTGAGACTTTCGCCATCCGCGCCTTGAGTTCGTCAATCGAATCGTTCAGCGCTTGAATTTGTCCTGAAAGTTGTTCCGCCTGAGTCGCGCTCACGCTTTGCTGCTTCTGCAAAACGTCGTTCATGGCCGCGATGGCCGCCGTCACTTTGTTAATGTTGTCGGTGTTCTGGTCCATCAAGCTCTTCATCACGCCCATGCGTTCATCGAAGCTCTGCTGCATGCGGGCCATCTGGTCCTGCAGGGCCTGTACTTGGGTCTGTAGCGTAACCATTTCTTTGCTCACCGCAAACGCAGGAGCGCTGTTGGAGGCGAGCATTGCAACTAGGGCGAAGGCAGCGGCACATCGCTGAATTTTCATAATGAATTCCTGAGTATTGAGGGTATTGTGCTCTCCATGCAGAATAACGCGAAAAGCAGACTTCATGGTTAATGAAAAAGGTTAACGGAAAAGGTTAACGGAAAAGAATCGGGGACGGCCGAAGCCATCCCCGATTTGCCGTGTTCCTACTTCTGATAAACGAAGTGGTCCACGCGATTCATTTGCCAGCATTGCTCGTTGTGGTCCGTGCAGAACGGTTTCTCTTTGCCCATGCTGGTGGAGTTAATACTGGCCGTACTAACACCTCCACTCACCAGGGCATTCTTGGCCGCATCGGAACGGTTCTGGCCCAGTGCCAGGTTGTATTCGGTCGAGCCGCGCTCGTCGCAGTGTCCCTCAATCGTGAAGTGAATATTGGGATGCTGCTTCAGGAAGTCAACATCTCCCTGCAACGCCGCTTGCTGATCGGCCCGAACGTCATACTTGTCGTAGTCGAAGTAGATGTCCTTCACGTTTTGCGCAAAGAGTTCTTCTTCGGTTGGACCGGCTGCCACCGGCGGAGGCGGCGGAGGCGGTTGATTGACCGTGACGCGCGTGGTTGCCGACTGCGTCCCACCCGCTCCTTTGGCGGTCAAGGTGTAGGTCGTGGAATCCGTCGGATTCACACTTTGCGACCCATTGGGTTGCACCGCACCAATGCCGTCAATGCTGACGTCGGTCGCGTTCGCGGTCTGCCACGTCAAGGTCGTCGAAGCTCCCTTGTCAATCGTAGTCGGATTGGCACTGATCGACGCAGTCGGAGCCGGCGGCGGTGGTGGTGGCGGTGGTGGCGGCGGCGCCACTTTCTTTTTGCAGGCGCCCAGCATCATGATGGCGCCCAAGGCGAATACCAGAGTGATCCACTTCATTCTTGCGTGCTTCACTGTCTCCTCCCTCTAGATGCGCGCCGTGTATTCCGAGCGCGGTTTTGTACCTACGGAACTGCACAACCTTTTACTGTCCCTGATCCTGTTGCGATATGCCGTGTGTACCGTAAAGGTTAAACATACGCCAAACATAAGTGTATTGACTACTGCCAACTCCAGTTGGGTTGAGTGTTGCTCCCGGAAAACGTCAATTGCATTTGTTGGGTTCCGTCCGCCAGCATACTCCAAATCTGCTCGCTGCCGGATCGCGTGGATTGAAATACAATGTGGCGGCCGTCAGGCGACCACGACGGAGAATCGTTTCGCCCCGCATCGTGTGTCAGTTGGACAAACTGCTTGCTCACAATGTCCATAATGTAGATATCTTCACCGCCGGGCTGTCCTGGCCCGTAATGCCGTGTCCACGCGAATACTAAGAACTGGCCATTTGGGGACCACGCCGGAGAAACCGCATATCCCTGATCGGTGATGCGCTGGTCGTTGGTTCCATCCGAACTCATCGTGTAAATCTGTGGCAGCCCGCTCCGTCCGCTCACCCACGCAATTTGCGAACCGGTTTTGCGATTCCACACTGGAGAAACATCCGGCCCCTTGTACGACGTAATCCGTTTCAGATTTCCACCGGATGCATCTACGGTATAAATCTCCGGATCGCCCGTGCGCGAGGACGAAAACGCCAGCTTCGTTCCATCCGGCGACCATGAGGGCGAGAAGTTGCTGCCTCCAAATTTGGGAAATGCAATCAGCCGGTTTAGATCTATCGAATACATCGTGATTTCCCAGCCCGTCTTCGTATAGCTGCTGAATGCTAGACGCGAGCCATCTGGCGAAATTCGCGGAGACAACGAAAGCGTGCCCAGGTGCGTTACGGCGTGCGGGTTCGCTCCGTCATAATCCATCGCCCAGATTTCCTTGTGTCCGCCGGAAGCATTCACAAAGAAAATCTTGCTCTCCGCAATCCCTGGGATTCCGCCGCCCAGCCGGAAGATGATTTCATCGGCAAACTTGTGTGCAATGATGCGGGACTCTTGTTCATTCGCCGTGTCTTGATACTGCTTGCCCAGCACCTGCGGCGAAGCGACATTCTTCACATCGTAGAGCCAGCCTTGCACTGTCATATTGCCGCTGGCGACATTCATATTTCCGAACGCCAACATGGCTGCGTTCGGCGGAGGTGCATTCCAAGAAGGGAAGTTCACGTCCGGCGGTGTCCCGACGGCGCCCAACGGATAGAAGCTCTTCGCAACCATGTCAAAGATGCCGGCACGGTTCAAGTCATTCCAAAGCGTATCGTTGAAGACTTTGACCAGCGAGGAGCTTTGCGCGTCCGTGGCCATGGGCTTGAAATCCGCCGCCGCCAAACGGATCTTTTCCACTCCCAATCCTGTTCCCGTGCGAATCCAGTCCTGCGCCATCAATCCCTGACTGACGAAAGCCAGCAAGAATGCCAGACATGCAAGAAATAGAAAGCCGCTGCGGCGTTTAGAAACCATGCTTAAGTTCGATGAGAGTATTTGCATATATATCGTATTGAGAACGGTATTAACCTTCAACAAGCTTGCATTAGTGTTTGTAATCGAACCAAAATTCCACGGAAACCTTGCTCCCGTCATAATCCGAGGGAAGCGGCCCAAACGTATCAATTCGCTGGAGCGCCCTCACCGCCGACTGATCGAGCGAAGGCACGCCACTCGATTGCTCCACTTGGATGCGCCCCGGCTGCCCCGCGCGCGAAATATCGAACGTCACATAAACTCGTTGCGCCGTCGTGATGCGTGGATCAACCTCGTACTTGAGCCAGTTCTCCGACACTTTCTGCTGCACCACCTTCACGTACCACGCGTATCGCGATCCGAAATCGCCGCCTGACCCTGTAAATCCAAATCCCCCCTTGGCTCCGCCCGCACTGAACGTGCCGTAAGGGCCGCTGACCGGTCCGCCTTCGCCAAAGGGAACAACGTTCTCGGCTTGCTCGACCGGTTCTGGTTTTTTTTGCGTCGTGCTCACCGGCGGTTTAGGTTTGATCTTGGCGTTCTTGTCCGGAATCGGAACCGCATCCGGCGCTTGCTCCTGAACTTTCGGTTGCGACTCGGTCAATCCTTTCGATTCAGTGGCAACAATGTTTTCCGTCTTCACCGGATTCGCAGGCAACGGAACCGTCGTCACCAGTGTCACTCCCATGGCATCTCCGCCGCCTCCCGCGCCCCAGCTTCCGCCGCCCCGGTTCGGCGAAACGATGGCGTAAAGCACGATGGCAGCAGCCACGGCCATGTGGAACCCGGCCGACCACGCCAGGTTCCGTCCCCACGTGTCGTGTTCAAGAAAAATCTCAGCGTTGGGTGCCATGCGTTTCGAGAGGCTGGGTCACAATGCTCACATTCGTGATGCCCGATTGCTTGACCGCGTCCATGACCGTGGCAAACGCGCCGAACGGCACATTCTCATCGGCTCGGACGTAAATCGCCTGATGTAGGGGATCGCGAATCTTCTGCTTAATCTTGGCCGCGATCTCGTTGATATTCACCGGATCGTTCCCCAGAAAAACTTCCTGATCCTTATTGATGTTGATGACCAGCCGCTCATCCGTGATTTCTTTGACCGTTCGCGTTCTCGGCACGGCGACTTCAATGCCCGACTGCAAAACCGGCGCGGTCACCATGAAGATGATGAGCAGCACAAGCACCACGTCCACCAGGGGAGTGATATTGATTTCCGCCAGCGATATCTGCGTGCGTCCGTTGGGACCTGTGAACGCCATCAGCGCCCCATTTCCGCGGGCTGTGCTGGTACCCGTTCAACCGCATTCAATATTTCCAGCGCAAAGTCATCGCCGCGAGAAGCAAATTCGCGAATCGAAGCGCCAATCAGGTTGTAGGCGATCACCGCGGGAATGGCCGCTGCAAGTCCCGCAGCCGTCGTGATTAATGCCTCTGAAATTCCCGGTGCGACCGCACGCAGCGTGGCTGCGCCCGCAGTTCCCAGCCCGTGGAAGGCATCAATAATGCCCCACACCGTGCCGAATAGCCCGATAAAAGGCGTCACTGCGGCCGTAATCGCCAGCCACGGCAAATTGCGTTCGAAGCGCGTCAGCTCCTCGGAATTGGCAATCTGCATCGCGCGCTGCATCGCTACCGTGTTGCCT
>JBEKTR010000053.1:0-15685 GCA_049515835.1 Terriglobales bacterium | reverse complement strand
TCTCTCAATAAAGCCGCGCGCGAACTCTCCAAATACAAGACGAGCTTGCTGCCGATGACCTGCGACGTGCGCATCCCGATGGCAGTCGAATCTCTGTTTAGGGTAGTGCGTGGGCATACGGATCGATTGGACATTTTGGTCAACAACGCTGGCGCTGCGCATGCAAAGTTCGACATCGCTCAACTGCCTTATGCAGCTTGGCGCGAAGTCATTGAGACGAACTTGAGCGGAATGTTTCTCATGACGCAAGCCGCGCTACCGCTTATGCGCGACGGCAGCGTGATCGTGAACAACTTATCGAGTGCAGCGAAACAAGCCTTTGCAGGGTCGGCAGGTTATGTGGCGTCAAAACACGGTGCACTCGGATTTACCAATACTCTGCGCGAAGAATTGCGTCCTCGGGGCATTCGCGTAATTGCATTGCTGCCCGGCGCAACGGACACCGACATTTGGAATGCGTTCTGGGCAGATGCTCCTCGCCAAAAAATGATGTCGCCGAAAACCGTGGCTCAGGCGGTTATAGATGCTGTCAAGCTTCCAGCGAATACCTCGGTGGATGAGTTGGTCATCAGGCCGAGCGTGGGGACGCTTTAACTTATTTCATGCTAGAACGCATCGATCCCCGTAATCCTCGAGCCAATAATCAGCGTGTGAATGTCCTGCGTGCCTTCGTACGTCTTTACTGACTCCAGATTCATCATGTGGCGCATGATGGGATAATCGTCAGCCACGCCATTTGCGCCAAGGATATCGCGTGACAGGCGCGCACATTCTAGCGCCATCCAGACATTATTTCGCTTGGCCATAGAGATGTGATAATGCTCCGCTTTGCCTAGATCTTTTAACCTGCCTACTTGTAGGCAAAGCAGTTGTGCTTTGGTGATTTCGGTAATCATCCAGGCCAGTTTTTCCTGCACCATTTGATGAGAAGCGATGGGCTGATCGCGGAACTGTTTACGCAGCAGGGAGTATTGCAGCGCACAGTCATAGCAGGACATAGCGGCGCCAATGGCTCCCCAAGAGATGCCGTAGCGGGCTTGATTGAGGCACATCAATGGAGACTTCAGACCGTTCGAGCCGGGAAGCAAATTGGATTCAGGAACATGAACGTCTTGCAAAGACAATCCAGAGGTTACCGACGCACGAAGCGACCACTTGCCGTGTATGTCTTCCGCCTTGAAACCTTTGCGGTTTGTCTCTACCAGGAATCCGCGAACCTTGTTGTCCTCATTTTCGACCTTAGCCCAAATAACGGCAACGTCGGCAATAGAGCCGGAAGTAATCCACATCTTCTCGCCGTTGAGGACGTATTCATTACCAACTTTACGGGCCCGAGTCCGCATGCCGCCGGGGTTCGAGCCGAAATCAGGCTCGGTGAGTCCGAAGCAGCCAAGTTTCTCGCCCTTTTGCATGGCCGGCAGCCAGGTTTGCTTCTGCTCTTCGCTACCGAATGCGTAAATGGGATACATCACAAGCGCAGACTGCACACTAACGAAACTGCGCACACCGGAGTCGCCGCGTTCAAGTTCCTGCGTGACCAGACCATATTCCACATTGGACATACCTGCGCAGCCGTAGCCCTTTAGGCTGGCACCGAAGAATCCCATTTCCGCCATCGGCTTGACCAGTTCGCGAGGAAAGCGCCCGGCGCGGTTGCACTCTTCGATGATGGGAATGAGATTGTCTTCGATAAACCTGCGCGCGGTGTCTCGGACGAGGCGCTCGTCGTCGTTAAGCATTGCGTCGAATTCGATGTAGTCTACGCCCTTGAATTTGATGGCCATGATGGGGTCTCGTTTCTATTCGCGCTGAGCCAGGTGTCGGGCAGGCGCAAAATCTAAAGATACAGGATTTAAGAAGGGAACTATTCAACGTAGCAAAGCCATTAAGGTCAGTCAAACTCCCTTTACTGGCTGAAATTTGTGAACGAAAGCTGGCGCGGTATTGTCGAGTTGGGTATTCTGAAATCCCATGTCGGAGATCACGCTCACAGAATTGCTAGGTTTGCCGGTCGTAGATACTAGCGGCGTCCGGCGCGGGCGCGTGCGCGAATTGGCGATGGTTCCGCATGACGATACCTTGCACGTGGCGTCGATGATTGTGCGCACAAAAGCGGGCGACCGTTTGATTCCATTTACCGCATTGGCGGAGATCAATGGGGAAGTCAAAACGACGTCAGCAGAAAATACCTGGCAGCCCGCTGGCGATGGCGAGGGACTGTTCCTGCTCGAACGTGACCTGCTCGATCAACAAATTATTGATGTTCACGGACGTAAAGTCGTGCGCGTCAACGACGTCGATCTGTATCGCGAAAAAATGCAGGGACATGTGTCATTGAAAGTCGCCTCGGTAGACGTCGGTCCTCGTGGCGCAATCCGGCGCTTGCTCAAAGGCATTGTTCCTATGTCCGCGCTGCGCCGTCTCTTGCAAAAGATTCCCGAGCGTCCGATTCCGTGGGAATTTGTCGATCTCATTGAGACGGATCCGGCTCGACGCGTGAAGTTAAAGATTTCTCACGAGCGCCTCGCCAAGCTCCATCCGGCCGACATCGCGGATATCGTCGAAGAACTGGCTCCAGATGAGCGCGAAGCGGTGTTCGAAACTCTTAACGAAGAGGTAGCCGCCGAGACCCTTGAAGAGATGGACCGGAAAGTCCAGAAGTCCATCGTCGAATCGCTGGACTCCGATCGCGCCGCGGAAATCGTCGAAGAGATGGATCCGGATGCCGCGGCCGATTTGCTGGGCGATTTGCCGGAAGAACAGACTTCCCAAATTCTCCAGGAAATGGAGCCAGCCGGTCGCAAGGAGATTTCGGAACTCCTCGAATACGGCCACAATACCGCCGCAGGCCGCATGAATACGGATTTTGTCGCGCTGGGCATCAATGCCACCATGCAAAATGCCATCGAAGCCCTGCGGCGTTATGAGGGTGGTGTCGAAACCCTGAGCACGATTTACATAGTGGATTCGCAAGGAACGCTCGTGGGGGCGGTTCCTTTGGCAAAGCTGGTACTGGCCGATCCCGGCACGCCTCTGCTCGCCCTGACGCGGGAGCCCTTGATTTCCGCGCTGGAGGACGCGAAGGATCAGGCTGTTGCCGAATTGTTCGATAAATATAACCTGCTGACTTTGCCGGTCGTGGACGAACACAAGAAACTCACTGGTGTCATCACGTCGGATGACGTTATTGCTGTCCTACGGGCCAAGCTTTAGCGTTCGACCAAAGGCAGGACCAAAAGTTTTTCGATACGCCCTGTTCAGAACGTACCGATGCGTTTATCCTAAACAATCGCATTGTCCGGCCTCATTCGAAACAAAGATAAAAACCCATGAAGTTTTTCAAGCGCTGGAAAATCCGGCTCCTACTGTTTCTCGCGGTTGTGGGACCCGGATTTATTACCGCGAATGTGGACAACGACGCCGGCGGCATCCTCACCTATTCGCAGGCGGGCGCGCAATATGGGTACCTTCTGCTATGGACCATGATCCCAATCACGCTGGCGCTCATTGTTGTGCAGGAGATGTGTGCGCGCATGGGAGCGGTCACGGGCAAAGGCTTGAGCGATTTGATCCGTGAAGAATTCGGGTTTCGAGTTACATTTTTCATGATGATCGGGATTTTGCTCACAAATTTTGGCAACGTACTTACAGAATTCATTGGCATTGCCACGAGTCTGGAACTATTCGGCCTCTCGCGATACTTCACCGTCCCGGTCTGCGGTGTGATTGTTTGGCTTATCGTTGTGAAGGGCCAGTACAAAAGCGTAGAAAAAGTCTTTCTAGCGGCGTCTTTTTTTTATGTGACGTACATTTTTGCTGGCGCCCTGGCGCATCCGGCGTGGAAAGAAGCAGCAATTGCAACCATCCATCCTCCAGCGTTGGCCGCATTTAAGAATCAGGCGTATCTCTTTATGGTCATCGGCGTGGTTGGCACAACCATTGCGCCATGGATGCAGTTTTATCTTCAATCGTCCGTCGTTGAGAAGGGCGTAACCAAGCGCGGGTACAATGCCTCCAGGCTTGACGTGATCACAGGCTGCGTTTTTACGGATATCGTTGCCTGGTTCATTATCGTTGCCTGCGCTGCGACGCTATATACACACGGATTCCGGGATATTCGTTACGCCGCAGACGCCGCCCAGGCTCTACGGCCACTCGCAGGAGACTATGCTTACATTCTTTTCGCCGTCGGTTTGTTCAACGCATCGCTGTTTGCGGCATCGATCTTGCCGCTTTCGACCGCTTACACCGTCTGTGAGGGTCTGGGATTCGAATCTGGCGTAGGAATGAAATTCGGGGAAGCGCCCGTATTTTATTGGCTCTACACGCTATTGATTGTTGCGGGCGGGGCCGTCGTTCTGATTCCCGGATTGCCCCTTGTCAAGATCGCCGTCTTATCGCAGGTTGTGAATGGTGTAGTTCTGCCGTTTGTCCTGATCTTTATGCTTCTGCTGATCAATAAGAAATCGCTAATGGGCGAATATGTCAATTCGCGGGCCTTCGACGTGATCGCCTGGGGTACGACCGTAATTATGATTGGCCTGTCGCTCGCGTGGTTCTGGACTCTTCGCGGCGGCACCGGTTAATGAGCCAGTTACAAGGTTTTTCCGTTGGCAATATCGCGGACCAGCTTTAAGTCAGCTTCCAGGAAATCGTAGCTGGCCAACTTTTCGCGCTTCGTCCATTCCATCTCGCGAAATATGCGGTTCTCAAGTGCGCCTTTATATTCCCGAACCACAAAAAAGCGCAGCTCCACCGAGCCGCCGCCGGGATAGTCATGCCGCATACGCTCGACTTCTTCGCCGATTGTTGCATCAATTCCAAGTTCTTCATCAAGCTCGCGATGAAGAGCATCGCGCGGTTGTTCGCCCTCTTCAATTTTTCCGCCGGGAAATTCCCACTTGAGCGGCATGGTTTGGTGCCGCGTCCGCTGGCACACGAGGATCTCTTCTTCTTTGCCCTCACCTCGCACAATCAATCCCGCGACGACATGCTTCATGAGACCGCCTGCGTTTCTGCGGATAGTTGGCCGCGAGCAGGATCGAGGCAACTGCCAAAGGTGAAGGCAAAAGCTGCCAAGCCTGAAGGACAGATCAACTCCAGAACGTGCTCGCCGAAGTCGTGATTGTCCAACAAGGCATACATGCGGGACGCGCGGACCTCCACCAAACTTTGATCAGCCTGGTTGGATATGCGGAAGCTCGTATCGGCGGTCGCTTGAGCCGAAGTTAATGGCTTTCCATCCTGAAGAATGAGCACTTCGCAGACTGAGCCCCGCGGCGAAGCCATTACCAGATTTACGGATGACGCCGAGTACTTGAGCACAAGGCGATGTTCGCCTTCGCCTGCCGACTCGAAATATTCGACCGTTGATGCCCAACGCCCACGGGCATAAAAGTAGCCTTCTTCAAATTGTCCAGGTTCAAAGTCGTAATCGGCGATCTGATCTTCCTTGAATCCATCGGCATTGCCGATGCGCCCACGCTTGTGCCCTAGATAAAGCTCGGATGATGCAACATAGCAAAACGATCCAGGGCGGTCTTCAGGGCGAATCGGTTCCAGCAATGGAGGCAGTGCGAGACTCGGATCGATGTCGCGCAAAAGCTCTTGAATGTTTTCTTCGCAATCGCGATATGCGCCCTCGCCGAAATGCGCCCACCGTAAATAGCCCGCTGAATCCAATAGATATTTTGTGGGCCAGCAGCGATTCGCAAAAGCTTTCCAAAGTTCGTAATCGCTATCGATCACAATCGGGTAGGTCAATCCGAACTCGCGGATACCTTTTTCCACATTGGATTCATATTGTGCGAATGTAAATTCCGGCGTATGCACGCCGATGACAGTCAGCCCGTTCTCGCGGTAGCGCTCGTGCCACGCCTGGACGTACGGCAGCGTGCGAATGCAATTGAGGCACGTGTAGTCCCAGAAGTCGATTAGGATGGTGCGGCCCCGTAGTTGTCGAAGGCTGAGTGGAGGGGAATTAAACCAGATGCGCCCAATTTCAGGGGCCCGCACTGTGCCTTTGTCCACTTTCATGCGCGGACTTTTTCGAGGTGGCGTCCCACCAGTTGTGCACAGTACTCAACCAATTCGCGGTCTTCGCCAGAGAATGCGGCCGGAAAGTGACTGTCAATGTCGAGCTCCCCGACGACTTTCCCACTCACAAAGATGGGCACTACAATCTCCGATTTGGTCTCAATGGAACAAGCCAGATAGCGGGAATCTTGCGTGACGTCGTCCACTACCACCGTCTTGCCTATGGATGCCGCGGCTCCGCAGATACCCTGATTCAGAGGGATGCGCGTGTGGGGCGTCATGGCGCCTTGAAATGCGCCAAGAACAAGCATACCCGGAACGGCCCCCGCTTCAAGCATGTAAAAGCCGACCCAGTTGTAACGCAGCATTCGCTCGTGCAGCAATTTGACGACGGCCTTCATGAAATCGGCGGAAGATTGCGGCCGCGCGGCCAGTTGCTCGAGTTCGCGGCGAACTTCAGCGATTTTGTTGTCGGACATATGAAATCTAAAATATCACGCTTGAACGCTGAACCAGCAGGCTTCGAGCATATGGCTTTAAAGCCCCACGTGTCATTTCCGAACAAGCGTAGCAATCCGCCGGATCCCAATGGCCATTGGGAAGACTTCCGGATGAATAGCGCCGGCCAACGCCCTCAGACCGTGGAGTAGCGTGGGTGAGGGTGTATTGAGAAATTCATCTCGAATGCAAAACACATTGCTGCTCTGGACCGCCTTCATTGTGTTCCACCCTCGAGCCGACACTATTTTTTCGAGGGGAACTCGATCGCCCGCTCCGCACCAGGATGCGATGACAATATCAGGATTCGCGTCGAGTACAGCTTGGGTTGTCGTATGAGCACCAGGTTTACCCAGAAATTCTCCCCCAGCCGCTTCAACGAGCTCGGCAACCCACGGTTGCGATGCAATCGGAGGTTTGCCCCATTCCTCGCAATAAACCAGTGGTCGAGGTCGCCCGGCAATTTGTTGTAGCGTCGCTTGGATGTCGTCCTTCATGTGTTCGATGACTAACTCGCCTCGGCTCGCCGCCCCCAAGACTCCCGCAATGCAAGCAACGTCTCCATAGATGTCCGCGAGGGTATGCGGGGCGAAACCAAGAAAGCGAACGCCTGCCTTTAGTATCTCGCTGACGGATTCCTCCTGATAAGGGACGGAAGCAATCACCAAATCGGGTCGGGCCGCAAGAATCTCCTGGCTGCACGCGGTCCAAGAGTCTCGCACAATAAGACATTTTGTTTCTTTTAGTTGCGGGCAAATATCAAGGCAATACTTTGTGCACGCGACCAGCTTATCAAGTTCGCCGATTTCAGCCAGAATGGCGGTTGCGCTGGGTTGGAGAGAAACCACGCGCCGAGGGCTGTGGCTCACCTCTTCCGTCATGATTTCTTGCCAGATTTTGTGCCGTCCGGCCAGTAAATTGGCCAGCCCAGAGAACTAGATTTTTGCTCGAGATCGGGATTCGGGTTGATGACGAAAGGATGTTGCGCCATCTCAAGCATATCGGCATCCCAGCGTGAATTCCCAAAGACGGCGTCAGGATCGCGCTGAATGACTTCGCGAATTGCTTTTGGCTTGCCCGGGCCAGAAGGCACTCGGATCAATCGGTTGGATATCACGCCGTTGTCTATCTCGACTGCTGCGGCGAGGATCCGATTAGGAGAAATGTCGAAGTGCTCCATACCCGTTTCGATCACCCAATTGTTCGTAGAAGACACAGCCCATACCTCGCACCCTGTTTCGTGCAGCTGTGCGATAAGACAGCGCATCTCGGGGAATATCCGTGTTACAAAATTGGCCTCGAAAAATTCTTTTGCCGCCCGTCGAACATCTGCCTCTGCCAGGCCGGCATGCAGCGTAACCATCTCGCCGCACATCGCGTCTTCGCTAACGTTCCCGGCAAGATACTCATCATGCCGCGCCTTGATGCGCTTCGAGACTTCGTCGCTTACAAGCCGCCGCTGCAGTTCCCAGCGGAAAAAGCTTTCACCTGCGTCCCCGGACCAAAGAGTGCCGTCACAGTCAAAAACGGCAATTTTTGGGGTTAAACGCAAAACGGAGTCAAGAAATGCGGCCGCATCGGTAGAGTTTGTCGTGACCATTCCATGTAATTATACGGTTGCACCGGGCAACGCGAGACGATGGTAGATTCTTCGTAGGGAGAATCCTTTTAGGACAATCATGAAGGCTGTTCGCATTCACGGATTTGGTGGTCCGGAAGTTTTGCGGTACGAAGATGCTCCTGACCCTGTCCTCCGTAAAGAGCATGTTCTTATCCGCGTGCGTGCTTGCGCTCTGAACCATCTCGACGTTTGGGTGCGTAAGGGCTTGCCCGGAGTAAAGCTGCCTCACATTCTTGGCAGCGATATCGCGGGCGAGGTCGCTGAAATCGGTGAATACATCAGCGGCTTGCGGGTCGGCCAGCGAGTTTTGCTCGCACCGATGCACTTTTGCGGACATTGCACCAAATGCGTGGGCGGCTTCCAGAATGAATGCCCGGAATTCACTGCCCTAGGAAACGCAGTGGATGGCGGCAATGCCGAGTTAATCGCGATTCCTGTGGCGAATATAATCCCCATCCCCGACGACCTTGATTTCAATCAGGCGGCGAGTGTTCCTCTTGTTTTTCTTACCGCATGGCACATGCTAGTAGGGAGGGCGAAGATTCGCCCCGGCCAAACTGTGTTGGTGTTGGGTGCGAGTTCCGGCGTCGGGATTGCGGCCATTCAGATTGCCAAGATGTTCCATGCCCGGGTAATTACCACCGCTGGCGACGAGCATAAACTTCAAAAGGGGAGATTGCTTGGCGCTGACTACGGGATCGATCACTACAAACAGAAAATCTCCGCCGAAGTTCGCCGCATTACCAACAAAGAAGGCGTAGATATTGTCGTCGAGCATGTCGGCGCAGCCACATGGGACGAAAGCATGAAATCCCTCAAACAAGGCGGAACGATTGTGACCTGCGGCGCCACCACGGGGCCAACCGCGTCTTTTGATCTGCGTTTCCTGTTTGCCCGGCAACTCTCATTTCTGGGGTCCTATATGGGGACTATGGGCGAATTTCATGAAGTCATGGGACATGTTTTTGCCGGCCGGTTGAAGCCGGTCGTGGATCGAACGTTTCCGTTGCAGGAGACCCGTGCCGCACACGAATATCTTGAGAAGAGTCAGATGTTCGGCAAAGTCGTTCTGAATCCTTAATTGTCCTTGATGGCGGCCCAACAAGTAATGGCGCTTGGAATTGTCGTCCAATAGCCATACTTTTCGTAAATCTGCGCGGCTTTGTTAGCCGCTTCGCTCAAAGTCAGACCGCTATCGTCGATCTGTGGGTCGGAAGCGTTCCGTATCGCCGCCCAAACAGGCGCGTTAGCTCCCATCTGTTTAATTACGAGACCCAAGACGGCATCTCCCATTTCAACGGCCGCACCCAATCCTCTTAGCCCGTAGCTATTCGAAGAATCATCGAAGGCGAAGAAGTCTGTCGTCACCACGTCAGGAATCTTCGCCGCCGCCGCAGGTTTCGAAAAGATCTGTGGCAGTCTCGACGAGGTAGGAAGATGATCAGCATTCGCGGCGAAAAGCTTTTCCGCTTTTGTGGCCGAAGTTGTTTTTAACTTGGGGCACTTGTACATTGCATTGTGAAACGGCTGTGATTTGAACGTCTTTTGGCAGTCGAAGCGAACGGCTTGTGCGAAAACCACATCGCCAAGCTCGATTTGGGCACCGATACCGCCTGCTGTCCCCGTCGTAATGATGAGCTTTGGCTTTGCCTCCGCGATAATTTGCTGCCACAGCTTTGCGATAGGCATCTTGGGCCCGTCCTGGCTCAAGTGAAGCTCGGACTTCATACACAAGACTCGTTTACTGCCAATCGTGGTCGGAAAGTAGCTGGCCAGACGGTTGCTTTCCAGGGAAGGCGCGCCTTTCCGGATCAGCGGCACAAATCCAGAGCGGAAATTGTGGGTATAGCCATACCATGCCGTTTTACTCGGATACCCCGGAGTGAGCGTATCTGCAAGGGCTTTAGCTTCCTCCACGGTCCAGGTCACGATCACATAGTCAGTCTGTGGCAGTGGATCCGATGATGATGGTTTTTTCGAGAGAGGTCTTGGTTTGGGCGCAAATCCGGCTGGCCACGAAATTGGATGCCGTGCCGCCGCACCCATGATGGCAGCTGGCGGAAGTGTGGTCGGTGAGTAGGTGCTGGGATCGTCGCGGTCGAACATAATGATGTGCCGCGCTAGATCGTTAATGGACAATGCCTTCTTTCGCAAATTCTTCTTCTTGGTTGTCATCGGCCGGCCACCTCCTGCAAGTCTTTTTGTAGCGCCGCCATGTCGAACCCATTCGGGGCTTTCTTCTTTTTGAGCCAATCCGGACTGAGCACGGCGTAGGTTTCTTCGGTGTAGGTTTGGTAAAAGCCCCAACTCATCGCTTTCAATTGACCCCACGTAACGATGTAGAGATTGCGTTGATCGTAAGCAACCGCAGGAATGCAATGGCCATTATTTTGATTGGGCGCGGCATTGCCCACCGGACCTTTTGGAGGAACAATCCATGGGATGGTGAGAGGATCTTTACCGGGCGAGACGGCAAAATCAGGCAGTGCAACGCCTATATAGCAAGCTCCAAAAAGATTGACCGAGTCCATCACTTCCGTATTGTTCTTCAATTCCAAAGCGGCAAAGGCTGTGATTTTGTGTTTATCCAAGCCTTGCGTGCGCCAATATTTCAAGACATCGAGCATGTTGGCCCCGGCATCGGCCACGCCATGGGCGAAATGGTTATAGAACGCGAGGATGACTGGATCTGGGACAACAACTTCCTTGCCCGTGTTCGCAGTCCAGTCCATAATGATGTGGCCCGCAGCGGCGCAAGTACAATCGCCGTAGTTGTCGTTATCCATCATTCCCCACGCGGTATTTCCAATTTTTGCCGTCCATGATTTTGACGGCGGTGGGGGCGCAAGTTTTTGTGTCAGATATGCGCCGAACTGCAGGGTGCGCGGATCGTGCCGGACAGGGAGTTTACCTAATTTGTAGTGAAGAAGTGGTTTGGTGGGCTTTTTCGTAGCCATAGTTTCTCCTCAAAGAATTTTCTGCGGTCAGCTCATGCTGCCGCGGTTGCAGTCAAACCTCGTTAAGGGGGCCCAGTTACAAAAAGAGGAAACCGATTACTTGAAAAACCATTGCGGGGAAAGTTGCGCCCAGATTACTCTTTTGAGGCTGGATGTCAAGAATTATTAGTGCCAGTCCCAGGGGAATTTTTGCCGAGACTTCCCCCCGCAATTTACGTCTAAAGCGCGAGACAGAAGTTCCATGATTCGAATGCAGAAAGGGAGACCATGAAGACAACCATCAAATTGGCGGTAGTGATTTTGTCGAGTCTGATGGCAGTCACGTTAGTCATAGCGCAAGAAAAGCAGAGTCGGGAGGAGCGGCGTCCGGCAGTAAATGCAGAAGCGACGCCACGCAACTACCCAAAAGCCCCAGACTATGTCTATTTTTCAATTCTAGATGGAACGCCGCAAGGCATGGAACTCCACCATGACACACTGGTTGGCAGTAATACCCCGGTCGATGTCGTCAAATACTCTATAGAACTCCAGGTATTGAACTCTGACGGCAATCTAGAACCCGAGGGTCTTATCATCAGCCATTTTTACACGGCAAAACCCGTGCAACCGTTGAAAGCGCCGAACCCGCACGATGCTCGCGATTGCGCTATTTGGAACACGCTGGTGTTAGACGAAATCAAGAACCGCAGCGTGAATTCGCCGACTTGGTCGTATGTCGAATTCACGGTAGCGCAGGGGGCGCGCATTCTTCAGACCAATGAAGATGGCGCGGTCTATTGGAGTGACGACATCGAGTGCTGGGGATCGCGGGACCGCTTCCCACCGTTCTGAGATTTCGTTCAAGAATGTGCGTTAGGCTCCCAGGGTCAATTGCCCACTTCTTGTAATTGTTGCTCGCAATAGATTTGGATGAGCGCCGGAATGCGGGTAAAATATAGCTATGAGCCAGAACTTCGGTCCCTATGTCAGCGTGGAAAATGGCAAGCGGGTTGTTAAAGATCTGACTTTCGGCAATCCCACGCCGGAAGGAGTAGTTCTAACCACCCTCGACAGCGCGGTCAACTGGATGCGCAAGAATTCCATCTGGCCGATGACGTTCGGATTGGCTTGCTGCGCCATTGAAATGATGTCCATGGGCGCTTCGCGTTTTGACATCGCCCGTTTCGGCGCAGAAGTATTTCGCCCTTCGCCACGGCAATCGGATCTGATGATCATTGCCGGGCGTGTTTCCAACAAAATGGCTCCGGTGATTCGCCTGTTGTGGGAGCAAATGCCGGAACCCAAATGGGTGATTTCCATGGGCGCGTGCGCCACTTCGGGTGGCGTGTTCCAGAACTACGCTCTTGTGCAACGCGTCAATCAAGTGATTCCCGTCGATATCTATGTGCCGGGTTGTCCGCCCCGCCCCGAGCAGTTGATCTACGCCATCACTCTTCTTCAAGAGAAGATCCAGAAAGAACGCGGCACCATAACGCGAGCTTTGAATATTGGGACAAACAGAGATTCGGTTTAACATCGCGTCCGACCCGCCCGGCAGGCCGGACGCGATAAGTAAATGCCGTCATTGTTGCTGAGGTACATCCCGTGAACGCAGGACGAAATCCACGTTACGTTCCCGGTTGATTCGTACAGTTTCGGTCAGATTCAATGCCTCCAGCGAAAGCATCTTCTCCACAGCATTTTGCGTGATGTAATGCAGGCGTTCGCCTTCCAGCCAGTAGTCGCTAGCCAACTCGGCATCGCCGTCCTTTCTCACAAGTAACGTGGTTTCAGGGGATTGTGCGGAAGAAAGGGCCGCCGTTTGCAACACAGGCCGCTGGGTCAATTGAGGTGTCGAGTAGGACGCAGGTTCGTAGCTTTCCCGACTCGGCGACGCCCACGGAGGCATAGGAACAAAATTTGAAGCGACTGCTGGTACTTCGACATCCTCCATAAGCCGAAGCGTCAGCCTCTCTTCGCCTTTCATTGCTGGGAAGGGACCACGAAGCGGGAGCGTAATGATCTTCACCGGCCAAAGCGGCGGGATCATCCACTCAGCAATGTCCCGGCCTGCATGGCCTTGCCCGTGAATTTTGCCCTCCGAATCTACTTTGTAGCGCGGCGCTGAAGACACCTTGGCAGTGAGCGGGAAAATTTGCGGGCCGGGGAGAACCAGGCGGTCGAAAGTAATTTCGATCCATCCCTTCCCAACAAAGCGCCCTGGCTTGGCAAAATCCTGCAACTGGCCGGTGAGGTAAGCGCCGCGTGGAAATACCGGATGGCCGAAGCTGGCAACAGTGCTTAGGCTGCATAACACGGGGTCACCGGGTTGCGCGGTCTTGGCGGAAAAATTCGGTTCATCAAGGGTGCAATGCAAAAGCGTTCCTGCGGGTAGGAAGTCCTTTGCAATGGGCTGTGCCCAGGCGGTTGCAAACAGGCACAGAACAAGGGAGAGAGGCGAAAGAGCTTTAGCCATATGCGTCCTCCGAAGGTTAAGGGGTACGGCGCAGGCACGGATGGTCTTCGCTGTATCCGGGTAAGTTCGCGGAAGCCGGTAAAACGCCACCGGCGTTAGAGCTTTCATTTCCCAACACGCCCGGTTTTAGAAAGTTTTCCTGTGCGCTAAATATTTTGGAACAGCCGTTGAAAACTGCTCGGTAGCTCCTCTCACTGTTTCTTCGTGGTAAAACATGGCATGCGAAAATCTGCCACTGGGGGAGCCACGATTGCGGCCCAGGCACCTTGCCGGGTCGATTTGGCTGGAGGCACGATGGATCTCTGGCCCCTTTATCTTTTTCACCCGGGCGCTTTAACTCTCAATTTCGCCGTCAACATTCTTACCGAGTGCCGCATTACCCCGCTGCGGGGCAGACGAATTGAATTGCGATCGCTCGATACGAAAAAGCATGAGAGCTTCTCCAGCTTTGAGGCGCTCACCCAGGCACGGAGCTACCGTTTGCCATTGGCCGCCCGCGTGATTCAGTTCTTTGCGCCCAAAGAAGGTTTCTTGATTGAAACCAACTCTGAGTCTCCTGCCGGGGCTGGCATCTCAGGATCTTCGGCTCTGATGATCGCGACCACGGCAGCCTTGGCCCGATTTACCGAACGCCATCTCACGCTTGAACAAATGCGTGTAATTGCGCAGAACATCGAAGCGCAAATTATTAATGTTCCAACCGGCTGCCAGGACTATTACCCCGCGCTCTACGGTGGCGTTAGCGCCATCCATTTGGACGTGGACGGAATCCATCGGGAAGCTGTAACCATCGCTCCCGAAGAGATTGAGTCATGTTTCGTGCTGGCCTACACCGGCGCCCCGCGTCAATCGGGCATCAATAATTGGGAAGTCTTCAAGGCTCATATTGACGGCGATAAGCGAGTATTTCGGAACTTCGAACGCATCGCCGGTATCGCGCGCGAAATGCATCGCGCCCTTCTTTCCGGAGATTGGCCCGAGGTCGCCAGATTGTTGCAGGAGGAGTGGAAACTGCGGCGCACGAATGTTCCCGGAATCACGACGCCACTGATAGACCAACTGATTGCCGTGTCCAAGAAGCACGGCGCACTGGCGGGGAAAGTCTGCGGAGCCGGAGGCGGAGGTTGTGTGGTTTTTCTGGTGGAGAAGGGAAGCGCCAGCCGCGTGGCGACGGCCATCGGCGAAGCCGGTGGGCGCGTCTTGCCTTTGAAAGTCGCGCGTGATGGATTGCGCGTGCTCCCAGCTTGATAAAGCGTATATACTAAGCGGGTCGGGTGTTCCCATGCCGCGTTCTGAGCGCGTTTCCGTCCCGCATCACCTGCTGGGTCTCCTCCTGTGCGCAACGGTCATATGCCTCTGTGCTTCGCCAGCAAGTGCGGGCGATCCCAAGCCGGCGCATATCTCAAAAGAGACGCGTATCGAATTGATCCGCGTTTTCCAGGCTGACCTCGTCTATATCCGGACATTGTTTCCCATGGGAACCAAAGGGCTTACGCTGAAAGACGGCAAGCTTTCCCCGAGTGGGGTCGATTTAGAGCAGATGATCGCCATGTGGGGGCCCGCAGTCAAGCCCGGAGATCAAGCGCGCATTTCTGACATTGAATTCAAGGGCAATATGATTCACCTCGAAATCAACGGTGGACCCATCAAGAAACAGAAGTGGTATGAGCATATTTCAATGTCCGGGGCCGCCGGCGAGGCGCCGATCGCGCCCACCGATACGTCTGCCAATCCGCGCGGTTCGTATGTCAATTTGGTTTTCGATCAGTACATTCCAGAAATGGATGCCGAGCATCTCAAGGAATTGTTACGTCCCGCGTTCGATTTCAATGCGAAGTCCGCCCAGGAAGCCTATCTCGAGACGGTGCCTCCGAAGGTCAAGCAGGCCATTCTAGATCACCGTGTGCTCGTGGGAATGAACCGCGAGATGGTCATCTATGCCAAAGGAAGGCCACCCAAGAAGGTCCGCGAAAAAGACGGCGACACAGAATATGAAGACTGGATCTACGGCGAACCGCCCGAGGATGTCAATTTTGTGCGGGTTGTAAACGACGAAGTCGTGCGCGTCGAAACCATGACTGTGCAAGGCGCGCGAACGATCCGCACGGCCAAAGAGGT
>JBEKTR010000052.1:0-15864 GCA_049515835.1 Terriglobales bacterium | reverse complement strand
CTTGGCTTCGATTTGGCGGATGCGTTCACGGGTGACGGCGAACGATTGCCCGACTTCTTCGAGCGTGTGTTCGCTGCCATCTTCGAGTCCAAAGCGCATCTTGATGACTTTTTCTTCGCGCGCGGTGAGCGTGCGCAAGACCTGTCCGGTCTGGTCTTTCAAGTTGACGTTGATGACGGCCTCGGCGGGAGAAACCACGGCGCGATCTTCGATGAAGTCGCCCAGATGCGAATCTTCTTCTTCGCCAATCGGAGTTTCGAGGGAAATCGGTTCCTGCGCGATCTTCAGCACTTTGCGGACTTTCGCAACAGGAATGTCCATGCGCTTAGCAATTTCTTCCGACGTAGGTTCGCGCCCCAACTCCTGCACCAGTTGCCGCGAGGTGCGAATGAGCTTGTTGATGGTCTCAATCATGTGCACCGGAATGCGGATGGTGCGGGCCTGGTCAGCGATGGCGCGGGTGATGGCTTGGCGGATCCACCAAGTCGCATAGGTCGAAAACTTGTAGCCGCGGCGGTATTCGAACTTATCCACAGCCTTCATCAAGCCGATGTTGCCTTCCTGAATCAGGTCGAGGAACTGCAAGCCGCGGTTCGTATATTTCTTGGCGATGGAAACTACAAGGCGGAGGTTGGCTTCGATCAGTTCGCGCTTCGCCTGCTCCGCATCCATGTCCCCCTGAATGATTTCGCGCTGCGTGCGCTTGAGCTCAATGAATGAAACGCCGGCTTCGATTTCCAGCTTTTCGAGATCGGCGCGGATGGCACGCGACTGCCGCTTATATTCCTTTTTCTGTTCATCGCTGCGCGTCGCCTCAGCCTTTTTTTCGAGGTTGAGCGACTGGCGATCGAGCGAGCGCATGTTATCGACCGTTTTATTAAGGCGGTCAATCAGGCGCTTGCGTTCATTGTTCGTAAAGCCCAGCTTGCGCACGCACAGCGACATGTGCACCACGGCGCGAGCCAGCGCGATGCGGTATCGGCGATAGTCTTTGGGGCGTTTCTTCTGATTGACGGCGGCAAACTTTTCGACCAGCCCTTCCACTTTCTTGTAGGCCTTGGCCAAATCGTCAATTTTGCCCGTGAATTCCTTCAGACGGTTTTGCAGAATTTCGTCGGTAATTTCTTCTTCGTCGAAGGTCACCACTTCTTTAATTGACCGGACGCTCTTCTTGAGGTCGTCGCCCAGACCCAGCAGTTCGTTAATGACGATGGGCGAACGGGAAAGCGCCTTCAGAACGCGAAGTTGGCCGCGCTCGATACGCTTGGCGATTTCTACTTCGCCTTCGCGGGTGAGCAACGGCACCGTACCCATTTCGCGCAAGTACATGCGAACGGGATCGTTGGTTTTTTCGAGCGCGCCCGGCGTGAGGTCGAGTTCGACATCTTCGCCGCTTTCATCTTCGTCGAATTTTTTGTCCAGCGTGGAGGACGGAAGCTTCGGCCCCTCAAGCACGTCAATGCCCTGCGTGCTGATGGTGCTCAGCAAATCGTCCATGTCTTCGGGAGAATTGACATCGTTGGGCAGCAGGTCGTTGACCTGGTCGAAGGTGAGATAGCCCTTCTCTTTGCCGGTGTCAATTAACTTCTTAATGTCTTCAAATTTATCGTCAAGAGCCAAGACGGATTATCCTCTGCTCGCCCCGCGGGGCGTGGAAACAATTTTTATGGACGGTGGGAACCTAAGAGTGCGGAGATACGCGTCAGCACAAACCTCAATTATATCACTGAAGCGGGGGATTTGCCCGCTTGGAGGATCTGTGATTTCCCATTTGAATTCTCCGCCGCCGTAATTATAGATGTCGTAGAAGCACATTTAGTTTCAACGTCCTAGCGTAAATCACGCAGAATTACGGACAAGTTCAGCGCCGGGATCGCGCAGGGCGAGCTTGAGCCGCGTTTTTTCCTGCAATAGCTGCTGAAGGCGTTCCGGTTCGCGCGTGCGTCCGGCCTGGAGTTCGAGCTGAACTTTTTCCAGACGGCGGCGTAAATGGATGCGCCGCAAGGCTTTGATTGCCCCTTCGAGGCGTTCGGCTGTCAGCTCTTCGTCGTCCTTTAGCAAGGCTGTTGCCAAAATGTTGCGTTCGGCCTCTGACATAGGCAATTCCATGGCATCCACATTTACGGCTGTGCCACCCGGTACATCGGCGGATCCGGGCGCTGCCCTAAGCAAGGTTTCGATGAGCGATTCGCACCCGAGGCCCTCGTGAATGCGTTCATTGTGAAGAGCGAAACGGGCCTGGCGGCAGGGATCGAAGTCTTCTTCAGCCCCGTCGCGCGCAGAAATATGTCCCGAGGTGTCCAGCATTTCGGATGAAGACGCGAGAGCGCGGATGACAATGCGTTCGGCATCGGTAATCTGCGCCGCGGGAGGCGTTTTGAGATTTGCCGACGAGCGATTGGTAGCGGCATGCTTCAGTTCCTGTCTTAGGACAGCCGAATCGATCCCAAGTTTCTGCGCGATCTCGGCGGCGAGTTCGTCGCGGACGATGCGGCTGGGCACGCGCTGAATATGCGGCAGAAGATGATTGACGGCTTTGACCTTGCCTTCGGCGCTGCGAACGGGAAACTGCGCGCGGGCGCGGTCAATTAGGTAATCGAAATATTTTTGCGAACCGCGAAGCTCGGCGGCATAAGCGTCGCGACCCTTTTTTCGAATGAAGAGATCGGGATCGAAGCCGGGCTCGAGAGTGAGAACTTTGATTTGAAATTCTTCCTCGACTAATAAACCCAACGTGCGTTCCGTGGCCCGCGCGCCAGCAGTGTCAGGATCGAAATTGACGACGACATTCTTGCTGAAGCGGCCCAGCAGCTTGGCTTGCAGTTCGGTGAAAGCCGTGCCAGAACTGGCAATGACATTGTGAAATCCAGCGGCATAGACGGCGATGCAATCCATTTGGCCTTCGACGAGGATGGCATAATCGAGTTTCCGGATTGCCTCTTTCGCCTGATGCAGATTGAAGAGCACGCGCGACTTGGAATAAATCTGCGTTTCGGGCGAGTTGAGATATTTAGGGCCAGCTTTTTCGTCGGTGGAAAGAGTGCGCCCAGTGAAGGCGATGACACGGCCTGATTCGTTGGCGATGGGAAACATCACGCGGTTGCGGAATTTGGAATACATGGCGGCTGCCGTTGGCACTTGGCCTTTAGCCGTTGGCTGCTGAGCGGAGGCAGCGAGATCTTGGGCCTGGCTACTGGTGGCTGGCGATGGGCTGCTGCCGTCTTGCTTCCATGAGAACAATCCGCTTTCACGGAGAACTTCTTCGTCGAACTCATTGCGCAGACGGTCGCGCAAAAGAAATCCAGAATCGGGAGCATAGCCGATGCGAAAAGCGGCGAGCATTTCTTCGTTGAGGCCGCGGCCAGCAAGATATTCGCGGGCGTTTGCGCCTTCGGGACGCCTGAGACATTCCAGAAAAAATGCGGTCGCGCGGTCGTGAACGTCGAGCAACTGGGCACGCAGCTTTGCGTCTTTGGCTTCGGCGGGGCTGCTGAAGGTCATCTTCGGCATGGCGATGCCAAGCTTCTGCGCGATAAGGCGGACGGCTTCAGGGAAGGAAATATTTTCTATTTTTTGTATAAACCCAAAAACGTCGCCCTTCACTCCGCAGCCGAAGCAGTAATAAAACTGCCGCGTGGCGTGAACAGAAAACGATGGCGTCTTCTCGCCGTGAAACGGACACAGCCCGGTGTAGTTCTGCGCTCCCGACTTGCGCAGTTTGACGTAGTCTCCGACGATGCGGACGATGTCCGCCTGCTGCCGGACGATTTCTTTAAAGTCGGAGGCTTCAGTCATGGAATAAGCCTATTGTCGGATAGATTGGAGAAATAAGGAATATGCAAGACGAAGGAGATTGTGGACAAGCTGTGGAAGAGGGGAGCGAACTGGGTAAAAGTGAAGAAGTGATTTTTCACCCTGGGTCTGTGGGATGCCGGTCGATAATAACGCCAATTTAAGATCCGATTGCCGGTTACGCTAATTTTCGGACTTCAAAAAAAACGAGCTAGGGCGTCACGGTAATGCAAACTTGCGTCGTGCACACGCCCTGCGGACAACCCTGCGCGGTAATCGAGGCCGTAAGCGGCACAATTGACGCGTGCGGATCCGTATTCGCGCACTGATTGGGTTCGAAAGATTGGGTGGACACGCTTTCCGGGGGGTTATAGAGCACCGTTGTTGTGCCGCCGCTGGCTTGCCCTTGGTTTGGCCGCTCTCCGCAGGTCTCGAAACCACCCTCTGGCGTAATGCAGCCCGGCCCATCTACGAAGTCCACATCCTGGCAATTTCCTCCGGGCTGACCGTCCCAATCGGAAATGCAGTAGAGCTGATAACTGATAATCGAGTCCGGATCTGCATTGGAAACAGTAACAGTGAACGTCAGGCTCTGCCCCAACCCGGCCGGCACAGTTGCTGGATTCGGACTGATGCTGATGGAGGGCATGGCATTCGCAACTACATCCACCGTACCTGAGGCTTGCACGTTGGGGTCGGCGTCGGCAGAAACCGTAACGGTGACGGCATTGTTCGGCGACGGCACGTTTTGAGGCGCGACGTAGGTGGCATTCAGCGTGGACTGATCCGGCGTGATTGTTCCACACGAAGCACCGCTGCAACTCGGACCCGAAAGGCTCCAATGCACGATGAGATCGTTGGTTCCAGTAATCGTCGCGCTAAAAGGCTGGCTTTGCCCAACGATCACATCCGTCGGTCCCACAGGAGCAATCGTCACCTGGATCGGCGGGGGCTGCATGGTAATCGTGACCGGGGTCACGTTGGATGTATTGCCCATAAGATCCACGGCGCTGATTTGCACCGTCGGCGGCGAAGGGATTGTTTGCGGGGAAAGATAGGTCGCCTGCAATGTGTCCGTAGATGTGACTTGAATCGAACCAAGGCTCGGGTCGGGATTCGCCTGGCCATCGATTTCCCAAGAGAGCGTGTCTCCGGTTGCACCCATAATCGTGGCTGCGAACGGTAAGCCGAGGCCGCCGGCGGGGAGCGTCTGCGGCGTGTTCGGATCAATCGAAATCGTCACCACCGCCGTCAAACCGATGGTGGCCGTAGCTGTGCCTTTCGTTTTGTGATCCTCATTTGAAACTGCGCTAATCGTCACTGTGGCGGGATTTGGAACCCCCGCCGGCGCTGTATAAAGGCCAGGATCCGAGCTCGAGTTCGATATTGTCCCAGAGACACTGTTGCCGCCGACAATGCCATTTACCTCCCAAGTGACCGTTTGGTCTGTTGCGTTCTGCACCATCGACAAAAATTGCTGGGTTCCGTTGATCACGACGTTGGCCTTCGGCGGTGTGACCGTCACCACAATCGGTTGTCCTTGCGTGACTGATATGGCCGCCGATGCTTGCAACCCTGCCAGCGCCGTCGAAGCCGCCGTAATTTCAAGAGTCGGCGGATCCGGCACGACTGAAGGCGCCGTATATGTGGCCGTGTCTCCCGACCCGGTAATCGTTCCTACATTCGCGTTCCCTCCCGGTATTCCGTCAACCTCCCACGTCACACCATCGGCAACGCCGCTCACCGTCGCCGTGAAATTCTGTGTCTGGTTGGTTTCTACAGTGGCGACTGTGGGACTAATCGTGATTAGGTCGCCCGGTGGCGCCTGGGAAAGAGTTACCGTCGCAGAAGCACTCTGCGTCGTGTTATTGCTGGTGTAGGAAGCAGTAATGGCGACTTGCGACAGCCCTTGCAGTGAAATCGGCGCAATATAGAGAGCAGCGCCGGCGGAGCCAGGAATCGGCGTAATCGTACCGACCGATAGATCGCCTCCAGCAACGCCGTTCACAGACCAGATCAGCAGAGGATCGGGAACGTCGTTGACGGTTGCCGTGAACGCGGCCGAACCGCCGAGGAAGAGTGAAGCGGTGGTGGGCGATATCGACACGAGCCCAGGCGTCAGTGGACCTGTGATCGTTAACGTAGCATTCGCCATGGCTGTGTTGTCCGCCGATGCGGCTGCGGTCAACATGAATGTGCCCGGGGCTGGGACAAACGCCGGTGCAGTGTACATGCCGTCAGCGATTTGGCCGAAGGGGTAGCTTACATTTCCGGAGGTGTCAGTGAAGGCACCGTTCGGCAATCCATTGATCAGCCAGCTTGTCCCCGTCGATCCTGTGTTATTGACGGTCGCGGTGAACATCTGCGTATTGTTTGTGGCGATCGTCGCATTTGGTGGAGTCAGGGTCACCGTAACAGGCGCTAAGGAGGATAAGCCGTTGATGGTTGCGGCCGAAGTGCCGCCACAGGATGCCAGGGTGAGTGCGATGCAACCCAGAACGCAAGCCAGCACGATGCGCGACCATGTACGCTCCAACGAGATCAACATTCTGATTCTCTCCAAATCCGCCTCGGTTCAATGAACTGGCAAACGTTCCAAGTTTTTGCGTACGCTAATCGTTGCCAGATTCCACCGAACGCCCCGCTGGCTGGGCTCCCGCCGTGCTACCCTGCTGACCGCCCGGCGATGCCTTCATGGTGGTCCCAACCTGGTCTTTTACCCAGTCGAACATGTGGCCTCCATGGACTTGGGTGAAGAATTGTCGCGTCGTGTCATAGCGAACGATTTGCGTGTTGGCTGGCGCGGACGCCTCCATGCAGTCTTTAGCCGCTTTAGGAGTAATGGAATCATCCAGCACGTGGTCCATACGAACCTTTTGTGTTTTCAACTTCGGCAACCAAATGACTGGATCAACGGGCGCAACCTTGCTCAAGAAGTCAGGCGTAACATATCGCGCCCGTTCTTCATCTGGGACCAGAGAGGAGTGCGCCATCCACTCCGGCCAATCGCCCCACGGATCGAGAACATCGATAGCCTTGATTCGCGAATCCACAGCGGCCGACAGAATGGCGATCGTACCTCCCGATCCTTCGCCGAACATGGCGACCTTAGTCATGTCGAGGTCATCGCGCGTGGCCAGATAATTGAGAATCATCTGAACGTCATGAACCGAGGCACCCAGCGCCTCCGGCAGTTCGCTGACGAACCATTCCTTCATGGGGCGGTCTTTATATCGGTTCCCTGTGAGGACAGAAACGAATCCAATTGCGGCATTGCCGCCCCTTGTGATTCGTTCGCAGTAGGCATGGTCACGAAAGCGTTCCGTTTCTGAAGGATAGCTATAAAGAAAAAGAACCACTGGTGGCTTGACGGCAACTTTTGGCTTGATGACGTAAAGATCAACCGGATCGCCAATGCGCCATTGCACCCGGACAATTTCGCGGGTAAATGTTGGCTCGTCGTCCATTTCGCCGACGATCGGCCGCGCGGTTTTCAAACCTTCGGCCGGAAGAGCGAGTGAAGTCCAATCTTCTTGGGTTTGCGCGAACCGGTGAGCGGTCACAACGCCCGCAAGTGCATCACTACTTTGTGCCCCCATCGGTAAAGCCCAAACCAGCAGCAACAAGGACCAAACACAATTCAGACTGCCACATCTCCGTAAATCACTGTGCATGCGTTTTCTTTCCAATCGATTGATTGCCCGACCGCAACCGAACAGCGCGGGCAGACCGTTTTCACGATCTGCCTGCGCTCTGTCCGGGAATTGACTGCAAGAATTAGTTCTTGAAGCCAATGATTTCCTTTCCCGTGTCGGTGATCTCATCCAGATCCGACTGCACCGTGAAAACGGCGCCCTGGACGCTGCCACCAGCTTCGGGATTATTCGCCTTGTATCCGTTGCTGCCCACTTTTCCCGACTGGTTGTAGTGCGAACGGAATACGTTCATCGAGGTAATCGGCACAAAGTCTGGCACCGTATTGACGACGAACGATTGCAGATCGTTGATAAGAGCCTGCACGCCCGGTGGAACCGGTTTTGCGGTCGTGAACGTCAAGACGTTCCATGCCGGATAGCTTCCATTCAGCACGTTCGTGAAGGTCACGATGCCCGGACAGGGGGCAACGCAGCTCGGAAGGAATCCGCCGGCATAACTGGAGAACAGAGGATCGACGCCATCTACCATCAGGTAACGGGCGGTGCTGGTCAAAGAGGCGAAGTTGCCGGTGCTCCAGAATCCGTAGCCGAGCACGTTGCCGTTGGCCGCGTTGCCCAATTCGGTGACCATTTCGCCGTTGCCGATCACGCGACGACGCCAGCCGCCGTTCGGTCCCGCAAGATTCAGAGGATTGCCGTTGGGAGCCGAGGGGTTGACGCCGAGTTCTTGCGTCGACTGCAATTCCTGACTCCGCGGAATCTGGAATTCCGTGACATTGTAAGTCCCCGACGTCGGCTCTCGGAGCAGAACGTTGAGGGGTTGCGCAGCGAGCCCTGGGCTGTTGGAGAGATCACGTGTATATCCCAGGGTCCCGTTCAGAGCGAATGAGAGAACATCCTTGCTGACGTTGGTGAAAGCAGCCGTGTTGCTGAAGTCGCCGGTCGAACCCGTCTGCTGCGTACCCACTACAAAAAGAACAACCTGAGCGCCGACATCGATAGTGGTATAGGCAGGCACTGGCAGTCCGGTGATCGGATCGTTGCCGGAGATGGCGAATGCGACTGGCGTGACCGAGCCGGAACTGAAGTCGCTTAAGACTGGAGTGCCAATCGGACCGGGGCCGTAGCCTAATCCGCTGTAAGTGGTCGTGTTCAGCGTGGCCAGAACCCGGTTCTCGGCGAATAACGCGTCTTCCGAACGGATATCGGTCGGGGCCACGTTGAAGGGCTGATTGTTTAGCTTCGAATAGACGGTCGAATCGAGCGGAACATCGGTAATCGTCGGAATCAAATTATCGCCCGCCGACCCGATGAAGCTGGAATCAATCTGAAGTGTAGCGCGCGGCACGGCAAAGAACAGTTGGTTGCCGATGACGGAATCGACCGAGATGTAAGAGCAAATCTGAGTCTTCGCGGTGTTCCACACCACCCAGATATTTGCGACCTGAATTGGAATGCTGCTGGAGCGGCCATCCACTCCCTGTCCGCCCTTCTTTTTGGTCCATACATTGGTGCCGCAAGCCGAGGCCTGAGCTGCCGCCAATCCTGTGGCTTCCCAAGCGCCTGACGATCCCGCCCCGTTAAACAGAACCGGGTTGGCCGCTGCAAAGCTATTCAGACTAAGAAATAAAATCGTGGCGGCAAACATCCCCGCCGCTGTTACTGTTCGCTTCTTCATTTCTATTTCCTCTGCGCATGACGCGCGGATGTTGGGAATAATCCCATGTTCACAGCGACGGCGAAACGCCAGTACGCATTAAACGCCGCATGGACTTGGTGAGCGCTAGCTAGCTCTGATTTTCAGTTTGGTATGGAGCGCGCGAGCCGCGTTTGAAATGCAGAAATGCCCCTGCGCCCGCTGCCCCAAGCCGGACGTAGTGTCCATCACGCTTGTTTCAGAAAATCGACGTGTTCGTTAAAATTCGATGAATTCAACCTGGGTGCTGTTCATAATGCGGATTTCCTCTCGCATGCCGAGGGCCCTTTCGCTTTTCATCTGAATTTAATCTTCCAGTCATTTGTCCTTCACAAACCGCTTGTAAGTATGCAGGGGAGTTTTTACCGGCACAATTTGGGCGAGCACGTTTCGCGGTCGGAGTCTGCCATTTGCCGTGGCGGACGTGGGGCAGTATTTCACCGCAGTTCATTCGCAAGAAAAGAACCAAAGATAAAGAAATAAAGAAAAGAGCTAAAGAGCGTGAAAATGGGTTTTTTCAGACTCTCTATTCTCGCGGCGGCGCTGATTACTGTGATCATGCCGATCCATGCGCTCCACAGTGGCGCTTTGGTTTCGGCGCAGATGGCCGACGATGCCCACTCAATCGCTTTGAGTGGCACGGTAACGGATCAAACTGGCGCCGTTCTCGCGGGCGCCGTCATCAAGGCCACCGATGGCAAGCAGTTCACCCAAAGCGCGACTAGCGACGCCAAGGGCGTATATAGGTTCTCGTCTCTTCCGCGGGGCATATACAAAATCACAGCGACGCTCACCGGCTTTAAAGACTTTCAAACGGAGGGTTTGGCCTTGAGCGGAGCCGAACCCGCTTCACTCGATGTGAGTATGGAAGTGGCGGGAACGAACTCCACCGTGAATGTCGAAGCGGGTGGCCCATCACAGGTCGAAACCGAGAACGCTCAAGTCTCTGGCACAATTACACAAAAAGAACTCGTCTCCCTCGGACTGAATGGACGCAACTTCACGCAGTTGATTGCGCTGACTCCCGGAGTCAGCAACCAAACCGGGCAGGATGAAGCAAAGGTTGGCATTACCGGAAGCGTGCGTTACAGCGTAAATGGAGGCCGCGTCGAATACAACTCTTTCGATGTTGATGGCGGTGACTTGCTCAATGCGGGACTTAATGGCAATCAAAGCACTTTGATCGTATATCCCAGTCTGGACGCATTAAGCGAAGTGCGCGTGCTCACCTCGAACTACGGTGCCATGTACGGTGGTAGTGCATCCGGAACGGTTCTGGCGGAAACCAAATCGGGCACCGACCATCTTCACGGCAATGCTTATGAATTCATTCGCAACGAATTCTTCAACTCAAGAAATTACTTCGACGAAACGTCCAAGGCTCCCCTCTATCGCCGCAACGATTTTGGTGGAACTCTGGGCGGCCCCGTTTACATTCCCGGAATTTACAATGGAAAAGGCCGCACATATTTCTTTGCGTCGGAGGAGTTCCATCTTGAGCGAACTCCGGTCGGCCCGGGCGGCGATAAGACAAGTTACAACCAAGCCGTGCCTTCCGTCGCTGAACGTGAAGGCAACTTCAGTGATGTCTGCCCCTTCGTTACACCGGGACAGAATGGGGCACCGGGCAGTCTGGCTACCTTCACCCGCGATAAGTTTCCCGATTGTCCCGGAATTTTAACCGGATTCGTTACCGCGCCAGGTTCTGTATGTCCCGGGCCGACTTGCACGACCGTACCTCAATTTCAGACATTCCCCGGCAATTTGGTACCGATGGATCCCAACGCGATCTCGATTCTGGGTACGAACATTATTCCGCTGCCCAACGCCACGACGGGCTGCAACTCTTCCATTGGCTCGTGCTTCAATGCCATCGCTTCCCCCAGCACCTACTGGAGAGAGGAAATTTTCAAACTCGACCACAACCTCAACCCGAAGAACAAATTGTCATTGCGGTACATCCACGACTCCTGGAATACGACGGCGATGACGCCGGAATGGGGCGTTGTGCAAAATAGCTTCCCCACGATTCAGAGTCAGTTCAACGGCCCTGGCATCAGCATGCTCGCGCATCTCACCACGACTTTTTCGCCGTCGTTGCTGAATGAGTTCGTATTCAATTACACCAGTGACCACATCACTATGAATAATGTGGACTCAAACGGCGCGAGCTGGCAGCGCCCGTCCGACCTCACGATCGGATATCTATTTAACAATGGGTTTGGCGACAAAGTACCCGGCATTGTGGTCGGCGGCAGCAATGCCGCTTACGGCGGAAATGGCTTCGCCATCGATCCCGGATATTTACCTTGGCACCACACCAACCCTACCTACAATTTCCGCGATGATCTTAGCAAGGTCCTCGGTAAACACACGCTGCAAACCGGCGTGCAAGTGGTTTTTGCCCAGCGCAACGAGTTGAATCAAGCCGTGGGCGCGAACACCGGGGACTTGCAGGGACTGCTCTCTTTTAGCAACATCAGCAGTTTCAACAGTACCGGCAATGCCTTTGCTGATTTCCTACTGGCGCGCCCCAACGGCAATGGCGGAATAAAAACTTTTCAGCAAGACAGCGCCCAATACAACTATTACCAGCGCTACACGGTCATCGAACCGTACGTTCAGGATGATTGGCGGATGACTCCGAAGATCACGGTGAACCTCGGCTTACGCCTGAGTTTGTTCGGCCTATGGCACGAAAAATACAACAATGTTTATAACTGGGTGCCTTCAGCCTTCAACAAGACTCTCGCGGCCAATACTTCGGTGGATCCGTTCAGCGGAGTCCTGCTCGATGGCCCGCCCAGCGTATGCGAGGTTCCGGGCGCTGGCTGTAATCCGATCCCCTTGAATCTCAATAATCTCGATCCTCGCATCACAAATGGCTTGGTGAAGTGCGGCACGAACGGCGTGCCAGATGGTTGCATGAACGGCAAGTATGTGAACCCCGCTCCTCGCATCGGCGTTGCCTGGGATCCGCGTGGAGATGGTAAGACTTCTGTTCGTGCAGGATATGGCATCTTTTTCCATCACGGGCTAGGGAATGAAGCCAATACCGGCTCTCTCGAAGGCAGCGCCCCCAACGTTCTCAACATGACTCAGAATAAGCCTTTCACCTGGGAGTGCATCGGCGGCGTCGGACAAGGCTGCGCCGCTTCTGGCGCCTATCCTTTGAACGTCACGGCTGTGCCGACGCAGGCCGTCTGGCCGTATGTGCAACAGTGGAACCTCAGCGTCCAGCACGAGGTTTCGAGCCACACCGTAGCGACCGTCGGGTATGTCGGTAGCAAAGGCACCCACCTAACCACCGAATTGCAGATTAATCAGTTGCAGCCGGTATCGGCGGCGGACAATCCATTTCTGCCGGGAATTCCCATCACTACCGGGGTCTGCAAAGGAGTCGCAACCGGCAACACTGTAATTGGCAACAGCACAATCACGCCAACCAGCCCGTCCTATCCGAATCTTGAAGCGGCCTGCTTCGGCACTCCTGGCATAAATTTTCCCGATCCCAACAGTTTGCGGACATTTGCTCCGGGCTTCGGGCGCATTCTGTCTTTGCAAAATGTCGCCAACTCCAACTACAACGGATTGCAGACGACCATACGCCGCGAACAAGGACCGCTCACGCTCGGTATCGCTTACACGTACAGCCATTCGATCGATGATTCTTCCGATCGCTCCGACGCCACGCTGGTCAATGCCTTGGACTTGGCCTCGAATCGCGCGAGTTCTAGTTTTGACGAACGCCACCTTTTTAACGTCAGCTACGTTTACAAGCTTCCTAAACTGAGCACCGGCGTTTTCAACTGGGCCCACACCAACCTTGACCCGAATGACACGACGGTCCCTCCCGGCAGTCCCTCCAAGTTCTTGCAAACCGCATTTGATGGATGGGAAGTGTCGGGCATTACGTCCATCCAATCCGGCACACCTTTCAGCATCATCAACGGCGGCAGCGCCAACGGCGTATCCGTGCTCGACAACGCCGGCGTCGCGAACGGTACAACTGCTGGGTCTTATCCTGACGTCATTGCAGATCCCCACGCTCAGGCTCCGTATCAAGCGAGCAACCCGCAGAGCATCGGGCCCATACTCGGGAACCCGGCAGCCTTCGCCGCTCCCGAAGGCCTAACCTACGGCAATGCGGGACGTAATTTCTTCAACAATCCGCGCCGGACGAACTTCGACATCACCTTCTTGAAACACTTCACGATCACGGAAGGCAGCAATCTCCAATTCCGCGCCGAAATATTCAATCTCTTCAATCACACCCAATTTCGCATCTACGACCCCGATCTCGGTAACACCGGCAGCAACACCATCAATTGCTATGCCGGAGCGAACAATTCCGCCGGCGATCCCAGTTGCCTTGTCGGCAGCGCATTCCTGCACCCCGTGGACGCTCACCGCGCCCGCACCATGCAATTTGGCTTGAAATACGACTTCTGAAAATTTGGGGGAAACCGCCTGTTGGGTACTTCGCCCCTCGAAAGTCCTTTGTCAGTTCATTGACTTCCGCGAGTGAATAGGCGATTTTTCGCCGGTTGAGACATTATCCAACTGGAACCTATCCGTCTACCCGAAGAGCGGGCATCCGGAATTCCGGATGCCCGAACCTAAACAATATTTAGGCCAGCGCCTACTTGGGCTGCACGATAATGTTTTGCGGACTCCCGATCGTATATGGCGATCCAGGAGCTTTGCTTACGTTGGTTGGCGTCACCGTCAATACGAACAACTTGTTGGCGGCTTTTGCGATTCCATATAGATGGTTGTCGTTGTCCCAGAACATCTGGTCCACTTCTATCGTCGTCAGCAGCTTGGTGTATTTCGTGATCTGGTTGCCGCCGTTGAAATGGAAGATCTGCAAACCACCTGTGCCGGCAACCGCGAGAAGAGTTCCAGCCGGCGAAGGGGAAAGATTGGTCACGCTCTGGACGCCAGTTGAGGGCATGTTCTGGTACGTGCTGTGGGTTGTGAGATTGCCGGAACTGTCGGCTGTATAAACGGCGAGTTGAGTCGGGCCGACTGGCTGCCAGGTCGACGCATTGAGCGGCGTGACCGGCACAGCGACATTGTTGGTAGGATCTGCCGCCGCCAGGTAAGGGCAGTAGAACGCGCCCGCGGGCAACGTCGGCATTGGGACATTCTGGTTCAACACCGTCAGGCTGCCATCGCTGTTGCGCTTGAATCCGTATATCTGGGGATCGAAGTGATAGCACTCTGAGCCGTAAGCGTAAAGGTCGCTCCCGGTAAAGGTCATAGGTCCATTGAATTCTTCGCTTGCTCCGTAGGTGCCGAGAAAAGTGAGTGCGCCGTTTGTGTTGTTAACAGAAAATCCCTGGTAGGTTGGGTTGGAACAGATTCCATCGCCGTCATAGTCGTAGTCATACAACGACGACCCGGTGTGATCGAGAAACAAAGACGAGATAGAGCCGCATCCGTTCGAGACGGCAACGATCGAGGAGACTTCTTGGAGGCTTCCGTCGGGCCCGACGGAAAACGTGTCGATGCTGTTTCCGTCGATGCCAAACAGATATTTACCGTTGACGGCCATGCTGGTGACGTTGTCACTAAAAGGCGACCCCGTTATTGCCGCCAGCTTTCCATTTGACGCAGCGCTGAAACCATTTATCTGGAAGACCCCAGTGCTGGGACTGCTGGATACGTATACGTACGCGTCATCAGTGGAACTTTTCTGCGAATCCTGGCCCTCAGCTACTTGCGCGGGTAGCGTGGCGACTAAACATGCGGCTATGCTCAAAACGAATTGGGTGTGGTATTTCATACTTCTTTTCACTCCTGGAGATGGATCGGACCGTGGAACGCTATCTCAGATGCCGCGCCAGTTGAAGCGGTTGCTACTGCCGTGCGGTTGTTTATCTAGGGTTCCTATGGAGAACTAGCGCTCGAGGGTCGCCTGTGCAGTTGCAGAAATAAGGGTCGAAAACAGGATTTTCGCGTATCGGTGGTCAGTGAGTGAAAAGGCGATTTCACCAAATAAGCTGGCGAACTTGGAAGCTCGGATAACTTCCGGGTGCCGACAACACGTCCAGAATCGTCGCATCCGAGTGCAATTACAGCGCAGGCTATAATTACGCGCACGCGTGGCTCTACCCCTGGGTACAAGACTCGGCCCTATGAAATTCGATTCGCCCCTTCATACAACGGTGACAACGCCAGTCATTGAATTCTGTGATGTCTCCTACGATGTAGCCGGCATTCCGGTTCTCTCAGGACTAAGTTTGCAGGTCCACGCTGGCGAGACCCTTGTTCTGCTTGGACGCAGTGGCTCGGGCAAGACCACAACCCTCAAGCTGATCAATGGGTTACTATCTCCAACTGCAGGAGACGTACGCGTTCGCGGTGTGCCAAATAGAGAAGCCGACGTCATTCGCTTGCGCCGAAGTATCGGCTACGTGATTCAGGATGTAGGCCTCCTTCCCCATTTCACAGTGGAGCGAAACATAGGTCTTGTTCCCAAGATCGAGGGCTGGCGTGTGGATCGGATCCGAGCGCGCGTGCAAGAGCTATTGCAGATGGTGGGACTGAGCCCGGAGATTGCCGCACGCTATCCCCACCAGTTGTCAGGAGGGCAGAGGCAACGCGTTGGGGTGGCGCGAGCATTGGCCGCGGATCCGGAGATCTTGCTGATGGATGAGCCTTTCGGGGCACTTGATCCCCTCACGCGCGACGAACTGCAACGTGAATTTCTTT
>JBEKTR010000051.1:0-15877 GCA_049515835.1 Terriglobales bacterium | reverse complement strand
AAGAAGTGGCGGCTATGTTAAGCCTTAGCGTCAAGACAGCGGAAACGCACCGCACCAATATTATGCGCAAATTGGATATCCATTCTATCGCCGACCTCACCCTCTATGCGGTGCGCAATGGCTTAGTCCGGCTTTTCTAACGCCAACAACCTCGCGTCGATCGCGCCCTCCAGCCCCCTGTTTTCAGGAAGTTTTGGCGAAATGCACCCTCAAAGGCGCAAAACTGCATCCAAAGGGTGCCAAAGAACGATTTTAGTTTCTGGGACAGTTGGCTGAGAGCCATCGGGTCCATGGCGCCGCGGAATGATCGCATGCGAACAAAGAAACGTATTCTGATACTTTGTCCGGATGGGTCGAGCACTCAGGTCATACAGGAAGCAACAAGAAACTGGCCAGTGCTCGAAACAATCGTGTGCCCATCCGTGCAAGAAGCGCGATCTCATCTGGCTGACTCAGACATTCATTTAATCTTCTGTCAAGACTGCTTGCGCGACGGCAGCTACCGGGATCTGTTGGAACTGCTGAAAAGCCTCACGCGCGATGTTCCAGTCATTCTCGTGGTACCGGCGGAAGATCGGGATTTTGCACTTCGGGAGGCTTGGGCGAACGGCGTCTTTGACATTGTTGCAAGCCCCTGTACGAGGCAAGATATTCAATGGATGATTATCCGTACCATGCAGCACTTGAAAGCCCAGGAGTCGCTCCTTCGCGTGAAGACATCGTACGCGAGCTAATCTTGCGGTACGGAAATCCCTGATTACGCAAAACCGTACTTCAGTAACTTTTTAGTAATCGACACCCGCTGTAGTCTCCATAACAACTCCCTAGCTACTGGTAGCTCCATGCAAATGGCATGGAATCTCAATTGATTCAAGGTGTGTTATGGATGCAGGAATCCCCCGCCAGGGGTGTGCACGACTGTCTTTCGTTCGTCGAACAAACCCGTATTGCTTTTGTTTTTTTCTCTTCCTGATTGCATGGCCGTCCGTTTCCGCGAGGGCCACTGTAACCTCAATCACAATTCAGACTCCTGCACTCAGTACCCAAAATATCGTCGACGTAACCTCGCCAATGCACTTTGAAGCGACCGCGGAAAGTTCATCGACAATCACAGGTTATGTTGTTTATGTGGACCATGAGGATGTCTATCAAAACCATTCGGCGTCCTTGGACGCTTGGATCGTACTTCCTCCAGGTACCACGCACTCGGTATACGTGACCGCGTGGGATTCAAGCGGTTCGTTGTTGAGCTCTCCCGTTTATTCGATTGACGTCACGGCCACAGCACCTCCAGTTCCCCCGGTAACAGCGATACGCAAAGGCCAGGTAGACAGCGGTTTGTGGACCGTTGATAACGACCCAGGTGTGGGGGGGCAGTGTAACGACGGAAGCATTGGCGTCTACAGCCATGGCGTCGACCCCAACACGGTGAATTCGCCGGGTTCACCGTCCAGCGGGCAGCACTTTATCGTGACAAGCAAGTGCAAATATGATGACAGTCTTTTCTACCTGAAAGACAGCACGATACCTTCGCCATATGCCGGAGACACTAACTTTTTGTGGGATTTCTGGATGTATGTACCGACCACAACGCCCACGTCCGCGGTCCAGGCCATCGAAGCGGATTTATTTCAAGCCATACAGATGGGCGATGGAGTGCATGAATTCATGTTTGGTTCGCAGTGCGACTACGCGACCAACCAATGGCAGTTTTGGCTCCCGCAGAGCGGAAAGCTGACTTGGGCTAATGTAAATCTCTCGCCTTGTCAATTTGCGCCCGGATCCTGGCACCACTTGACGTATTTTCTGCAGCGGGTGACTCCGACGGGATACCAGGTCATTCCCACGATCTTCGGTCCGGCGAGCGATCCCAACACTTACTTACGCTTCGGCACTTTGACGGTAGATGGAAACACAATGTATGTGGGCGGGTTAGCAAACTCCACCATTCCTTCTCCGGCATGGGCTCCGGTTCTTGGCATTCAACATCAATTGGATAGTGCAGAAGACAATGTAACGCTCGAAGAGTACATCAACAACGAATCCGTTACGTCATGGTAAGGAACGAACAATGGCTGAGAATCGTCGATTCTCAGCCATTGTTCGAGCTTGGTTCAGCAACTAAAGCAGGGTGTTCGTTCAACTCGGGTTCTTGTACCTCTTCGCGAGCAAACTTCTCCGAGCTCCATCCCATACCTAGTTCGTTCTCGCTGATCAATTCAAGCGTGCGTTTGCATTGCTCAAGTTGAAACCAACGTAGATATTGTCGAACCACATTCGGCATGGTCATGCGAACGGCGGCTGAGAAGTTGTGGGCCGCCATGGTGCGTTGATCCTCATCCGATAGCAAAAGGCTCGATAGCTTGTTCGCCAGATCGTCGGCATCTCCAACACGGTAGAAACGAACCGCCATGTCTTCGTCCGCAACCATACCCCGGAACTCAGGGATGTCCGCACTAACGATCGGCACGCCATATTGGCATGCCTGATGAGCAGGGCCGCTGGAGCCTGTCGTTGAATCGTAAGGCAACACCAAAATGCTCGTCGTACGGAACAATTCTGGGATATCGTTCTCGGCGACGTAGCCTCGAAACTCAATATTCGGATTTCCTCTCTGCGATTCGCGAATACTCTCCCAGTAACCCGGAGTCGTATGGTGATTCGCGCCCGCAATCACCAGTTTCGCATTGGGTTCGCGCGCCAACACCGCTGGAAAAGACTCGACCAGTGTTTCCAGCCGTTTATAAGTTCCCCAGTGGCCTATGGCCAAAATGCGCTTGTCTGGATTTCCCCTTAGCGAAAAATCGGCTGGAGTGGGACGGGATGAAAATATCCCGTGCGTTCCAAGCACAACGTTGTCAGCTGCATACTTGTCCGCCAAGGTGCGTTGATACTCTGACATGAGTACTGAGACGGAATTCGCGGAGAGAAGCGCCCGCGTGGCGACGCTGCTGCTCAATCGGAACAGTCTTTCGTGTTTTACGCCGGCGCCCACGAAATCCACGTGCTCCAGGATGTGATGAAGCGTTACGTGTGTGTAATAACCGAGTGCGCGGGTGACCAAGGGCGTGCACAACCCCGCAAATGCTGAAATTGGATACTGCTGAGTACCGAAAGTCGAAAAGACCAGATTGAACCAGACAACGTCCGGGTGCAGTTTGCGGATCGCTCTCGACAAAAGGTATGGATTCGTTGGACGATTGAACTTCCAGCAGCGCGTGACGTCGAACCCTGGAAGTTCTTCTTGTGCCTTTCCGTCCACAGGCTTGCCATCTCCATCCGTTGCAAAGTCATATTGCGTAAGCTCATCGGCAAGAATGGACAATTCAATTCGAGGATCGCGCTGAAGTTCACGAGCAATGTGAAACGCATACTCATTCAACTGACGTCCACTCGGGGGGAAAGCGGTAACGAGGCAAATTCTCATCGGGCTCCGATCAACTCCTAAAACAACGTAATGCTCACGTACGGGCGAATCTGCTGCGAGTTTTGCCCGGGAAAGTTATAAAACGTTTCTTGTTGCATGCCAGCCGAGAAACGGATGGGATAATGTACTTCTACATCGCTACCCTCGCCCCTGTACTCCCTGCGAAAAGGCATCGCGTAAGAAACTGCAAAGCCGCTTTGCACCGCATCGTACGCATGGAAACTCATGTTCCGCGAGTACGCTACTGAGCCTTGAATCGCCCAGTTCCTCGTGGGTTTATATTCGATGCTTCCCGCGGGACGAATGGCTTGCGCGATTGCGTACTGTAAATCCTGTACCCGCCAGGCCCTCAAATCCTCAGCTTCGGCGCGTATGCGCAGTTTCTCCGAAAAGCGATGTTCCAGACCCAGATAGACCGATGTGTAGTAGAACTCGCGGATAAGCGGACGGAATTGTTCATCGCGAGCACCCCAGCCCGTGATGAGTGCAGTTTTGGCCCAAGGCGCGCCAATGCGGAAATCCAATGCGGCACTCAAATCACGCGAATGCAAATCTTGCTCGGTAAAGGGTCCAGTTTCGCGGACCGCATACCCGCTTACCGATACCAGATTGTAGAAAGAGCTGGTACTCAGGTATACGAATTGGCGAAACAGGTTTTGATTCATGTCCACCGGGTCTAGCGAGTCGCGCCGGATGGTTTCCTGCAATCCCGTGCTGAGAGTCAGCACATTGTTCCCGATGTGGAATGTGGGATTTAATCCGAAATTAAAGGTGTAGTCCGTCGTGTCCCGGTTGATGATCGAGTCGGAGCTAGGCAGAGAAATCTGTCCACGAGCGTTGCGGACTTGAAAGAAGCCCGCCGCACCGGGCAGAGCATCCAGATGCAAGTGATACGCGGTCGTCCATTGGGTTTCGAGCGACGAACGCGGAGTAGGCAGCAGAGCTTCTTTGCCAGGCAGGGGCGTGGCGACGTCCAGCTTCGCATCGAGTGGGTAAACGGTCGTATCCTCGAAAATCGGCTGCACGGAAAAATCGGATAAGAGACTAAGGCGGGAATTAATACGATAGCCCTCGTCACCCGCTGTCTGCATCAGTTCGCGCTCGGCGGTGTCGTCGTCTCCGGCAGCATTCGCCGCTTGCGCAAATGCGGTCAAGGCCTGGGGATTGTCATGACGCTGACGGAAAATATTCCCCTTGGTCATGAGGTATTCCGAGGACTCGGTTGCATCGGAATCCCTGATGGATGCGATTTCACCCTCAGCCCGTGTCGTATCGCCTATTGCAAGGTACGTATTCGCGAGGCCCAACTTAGCGGATGTCTCCGGGGCCCCGGCGTCGTTTGCCCGCTGATAGTAATTCTCGGCGAGCTGATAGTCGTGCATGGCCAAAAACACATCAGCAGCTTGTGCCCATTCCGCACCTGTCGGCGGATCCGTCTCGCCCGCGCGAGCTTCCATAATCCCCAGGGCGATTTGCCGCCGGGCATCATCATTTTGCCCGGAAGATACCATGAGCTTGGCGATGGCAAGTCGCACTCTTAGCGAATCCCGATTGCTGCTATCCAGCGCTTTGCTGAAATGATCCATGGCGGCATTTCGTTCGCCCAATGTGCTCAGCGCTTCTCCTGAGGATAAGTAGACCGTGCTCTGATTTTGAGGCTGATTCGCAACATATTGCTCGGCCAGTTGGACATTCTGCATTGCCGCCTCGCGATCATGCAGCTCGGCATAGCACCGGGCGAGACTTGCATAAATCAAAGGATCATTGGGCGAGAGCTTGGCAGCTATATGCAATTCCGTCACCGCATCGGAGTACAGGCGCTCCCCGAAAAGCGTGTCAGCAAGAGCGAGGTGGAGCGAAGCATTGCCAGGCTCGAAGTTCAGCGCCAAACGATATTCGGTGGCCGCGTCCTTCAACTTTCCCAGATCGCCAAACGCCGTGGCCCGAATCAAATGAACCGGCATGGAATCGCCGAGCTCTTCTTTGGCAATCTGGACTTCACGGAGTGCATTCTTGGCTTGATGAGAGTCCAGGCTGGCATACGCCATGCCCAGATGGGCTTCGCCATTCTTTGGCTCAAGCTTCAAGGCGATTTCGAAATCTGCCTGCGCCTCTGAGGGTCGATGTAAATCATGGCGCACGAATCCGCGATTCACATAGGCAGTTGCGACATTTGGATCGCGAGCCAGCGCTTCGGTGAAATCCTTCTCCGCCTCGTCCAGTGCGCCGTTATGCTTGTCAACATATCCTTTGAGAAGCGGAATATCCGGTTCTTTCGGAAGGCTATCTTGATATTGAGAAGTTAGAGTAGCTAATTCTCCGTATTTTTCGAGATGAAGCAAGTCATAACCGAGATAGACGACCACGTCGCGATCGTTAGGCAGTTTCTTGATCACTTCATGCCCAATATCGGCGGATTTTTGATAGTCACCCGTCCAACTGTAATAACGTTCTGCTTCCCTCATGATTTGCGGATTCTGTTGCATTTCTGGCGTTGCGCGGCTCAGCCATTCTCCTGCCACGGGAAATTTCTTAGCTTCGATGGCCGCATTCATGGCTCCGGCGATAATCTGGCTGTTCTTTGGAGCTATTGCGAAAGCCTTGCGATAGGAAGCCTCCGCTTGCGCGAAATCCCGACGCGACGTATAAAGATCGCCTAACGCGAGATACGCAGCATAAGATCGCGGTTCAACTTCTGCCAGCTTCCTAAAGTATTTTTCCGCTTCGGCATCGCGGCCGACGGTTCGAGAAGCAAATCCCAGAGAGGCTAAGGCGAGGTGGTTCGTCGGATCAGTCTCAAGTACTTTCTGGTAAAGCCTGATTGCGTCTTCGGTGCGGCCCATTTTTACAAATAAATCTCCGCTGAGCTGTAAATTGTTCGGATCGTCCGGACCTAGCGATAAGGCTTCTTTTAAATCCGCATCTGCCGCCGGAAGATCGCCATTTTCCATATTGACTAGAGCCCGTAAGCGCAGGAATTCAGGGCGGGACGGCCCATGTACGTCGAGTCCTTTGATTGCTGCACTGGCTACGTCAAGATCGCGCTTTGCGGCGTCCTCGTTGGAAATGCTCTTTTCCAGTGCTACCAGATTCATCCGCAAAGCGATGGGATAAAGTGCCCCCTCAGGCGCATCATTCGGTAGGCGCTCGATTGCGGACCTGTATTCGCGGATTGCATCTTCATTTCTATCTTCCAACCTTGCGATTTCACCGCGAACAGCATGGAGACGGTAGTGGTCTGGATCAATTTGCGCCGCACGATCGATAAATGGCCGTGCAGCTTCAATCGCGCCGGCTGCAACTTCCGCCTGGGCCGCAGATAGCTGGAGGTTTAGATCTTTCGGCCGCTCGTGAGCCGCTTTGGCATATAGGCGGGCAGACTCCGCGGGGTTGCCGCTCAATTGATAGGTATAGGCAAGTTCGCCGATTACATCCCCGTTGGGGTTACGAATGCTTTGTAGGGAAGCGATGGCGGCTTTGTAATTTCCGGTCTCACGATAGTACCCGGCGAAGGAGCGGGCCACCTCGGGATCATTCGGCGAGTGCTGCTTCGCTAGAGATAAATAATGGTTGGCGCGATCAAACTGCTTGAGATGTTGATACGCGGAAGCAATGAGAAGTTCGATGCGCGACGAGGACTGCGATTGTTCAGCTTTGTCCAGTGTCGAAATCGCTTCATCATATTTCTCTGATCGAAGTTGAATCTCCCCGAGCAGAGCCATGTCGTCGGTTCGACGCGAGTTCGACGAAACAATGCTGGTGAGAATACGTTCTGCTTCCGAAGTCTGGCCGGCGCTGTAATAGGCTTGTGCGAGTCCGGATTGCCCGTCCAGCGATGACGGTTCAATCTTCAGTCCGCGATTGTAGGAATCTATCGCGAGGGTTCTTTTACCCGCCAATCGCGCCGCGTAACCGAGTAGGAACCACAACTGTGCATCTCCCGGGGCTGCTTGGGCCGCGCGTTGTGCATAATCAACCGCGGCGGGGTAATCGCCATTCTTCAACGCCTGCTGCGCAGAACGCGCCAGCCGCGCGTTCTCAATATTGGAACCCCACCCGAGAGACTTAGTTTCGGGTTTTTGTTGCGGGCGGCTGAGATTTGCTTTGTCGGGCGTGGACTGATCAATTTTGTAGGTTTGGGCGAGAATTGCGCGTGTGCCCAGTAGGAACAAAAAGCACGACACCCGATAGATAGATTTGCTCTTCAACTGTAGGCTCCAGCGAATGTACCTTTAACACGACGATTCGATTCGCAATAGGCCGCTCAAGTTGGCTGATGACTTAGAGTCCCTAGGGGCAACCCGTAGATAGGTGGGCGAATCCAAAGCGCGCGGAGAAAACTGTGCAGCGCGTTAATTCATCTGAACTTCCTGCCGTTCCACTGAGTGTCATCTTCTTAGCGGCCTTCGCTATCCATGCGCCGTTGTTGCTCATGAAGCTGCCGCTCAAGTCGTATGACGCAAATTTCCATATTTTTTTCGCATCCCATTATTTGCACCATTGGTTTGAGCCTTGGAACACCAAGTGGTATGCAGGTTTTTCTCAAACGACCTACCCTCCCCTGCCGCAGCAGTGGGTCGCCGTTCTTTCGCATATTTTTGGTCTGGAAATGGCCTACATGGCCGTGCAGTTTGTCGCGATCCTGTTGTTGGCGTTGGGAGCGTATCGCTTCGCCAGACTGTGGGTTGATGAACGGTCCGCGTCTCTTGCAGGGCTGGCAGCCGTCTTTCTCGGCGCCGAATGTTTCCTGGTTTATTCGGCAGGACAGCTCTCGACCACGTTTGCGGCCCCGCTATACCTGAATGCGTTGCCATTCTTATATGAATGGTTGCGCCGAAACGATTGGCGGGCCCTCCTTAAAGGATCAATCTTAAGCATTGCGGCAGCCGCTGCGCACCATGCGACGTTGCTCTTTGGATCATTATTGTTTGCGGCTCCAGTCGTGGCCCTCGCATTTCTTGATCGGAGGGATGATGGTGAGGAGGCTGCATCGAGGAACGGCATTATTCTTAGAACTTTCGTAGTGGCTGGGATTATCGGCGCGGCAATTGCCGTCGTTCTTCTGCCTTTCTGGATTGCTCTGATTAAATATCCCGTCACCCAGGTACCCATTCCTCATCCCAGCCGCGCAAACTACATTTTGAGCCCGCAATGGGGGCTTAACTATTTTGTCGTCCCCTATGGTGCGCTGATTGTTGCCTTTCCATTCATAGTGTGGCGGGGCGCATCAATTTCACGGCTTCGGCCGTTGCTGTTTGGGTTTTGGCTGGCTTTTCTCCTGGGATTGGGTGGCACCACCCCGGTGGGCAAGATCTTGTTAGGCCGCGCATTTGAAGTGCTCACCATGGAGCGCTTCACTTATTGGGCTAGCCTATTGGCTTTGCCATTTGTCGGCTTGTTGGCAAAGGAGTGCATCGACCGCTTTCGAATGGCGGGCATTGCCGCACTGACCGTTGCAGCGGCACTTACCTGTGCGCTCGCAGTCTCATGGTCTACGTACAAGCCGGCCGATGCGGTCGATTTTAAGGTGGATTCGGTCGCCGCCTGGTTAAATCGCGACGGTCACGATCAGTATCGCTATATAACACTCGGTTTCGGCAACAAGATTTCACGCCTCGCCATGTTGACCAACGCGGGCAGCGTTGACGGTGAGTGGAATTCTGGCCGCATGCTCCCTGAACTCACGGAGCATGGCGGAGGCGCGCTGACCAGTTCCAAATATTTTGCCAAATCTGGGCTCGATGCATTGAGCGCAATTCTCCATCATGCCGATCACTATGGATTGAAGTGGGTCTTTGTTCGCGACCCTTATTATGAGCCTCTGCTAGTTTTTGCCGGATGGCGAAAAGTGGATGACCTCGAAGACCGCACAATTACGGTCTGGGGAAAAGAAGATGTGCCGCCGGCTACCCCCCTTAACGCGCCGCAGATTCCTCCCGTATGGCAGGGATTATTGTGGGGGACGCTTCCCATTGGCAGCAGTATTCTGGCCATGCTCTTGCTATTGATTCCTGCCCGAAAGCGGCAAGAGCAAGAAGTTGTCCAACCCGCGTCCTCACGTGAGGAGTTAGTCTTCGGGAGGTTGGCGTCATGAATCGTGGCTCTTTACTGGCTTTGCTTATCGGGGCTATGACCGTAGGGCTCGTTATCATCGGCACAATCTGGCCGGTTCACACTGCCCAAGCCATGGCTGGGACTGGATATTCATTCAACGGATCATCGGGGCCGCAATCCGCGGTAACGAACTTGCTTGCTCAAGTCGGCAGCCGGGATTGGAATGCCGCTTATGGAAGACTGGCAAACCGCTCGGAATTTTCCGAAGCTGATTTCATACGCGATCTGAACGGAGGCTATCCAAGCCTTCGCACCTATGCTACCCTCGCGGACTTTTCGATCCAGCCGTTGCATATTCTAGACAACGAAGGAAATTTCCGCGTCAATTTGCGTTGGTCGTCTGTCGTCGGTGTTTTTCAGGAATCGCGCGACTTACGCGTTACGAAAGAGAATGGCCAATGGGAAGTTGTGTGGCCAATTGTGGCCGAACAACGGGTTCCTCCTCAGGTCATTCCAGTGAACTACCTGCGTTGGGACGTGATCTATCGCGGTGCGGGGGATGACTGGGCCGCGCAAAACGTTGAGTCACCGCATGTTCGCATCATTGATATGCGGCCGATTGATCGGGGAAATGGTGTTTCTATTTTGGGCGAGATTTTGAATGAAGATACTGTGCCAGCGTTCGTTACGGTGAAGAGCACGTTGATTGGCAAGAATAACCAACTACTAGGAACTGAAGATTCTTTTGATAAAATTTCGCACATTCTTCTTCCTAAGCAGGTTTCGCCGTTCCGGATCGATTTTCCGAATGTTGCGTTATCGCAAGTTGACAGCGTGAAAATGCAGCCATCCTCAAGCCTGATCGCAGCTTCGGCGGATCCAGTCATTGAGATTGAGAACCAGAAGATTTCCGGCGCGCCGAATAGTTCTCTGACGGGAGAACTCAGAAACGAGAGCGGGCAAATCGTGAACATCACGCATGTTATCGGCACGTTCTACGATAACCGCGGGCAGTTGCTCTGGGTAGGAGACTCCTACGAAAACCGGGCTCTCTTGCCGAATCTGCCAGCCCCATTCTCGGTGAACGTACCCGTGGATATCGCAGATAAGGTCGCCACCTTCCGGGTTGTCACCAGTTCTTATAGTTCTTCCACACTCTGATGACTCGATCATGCACAATCGGCGTAGTTCTGTCGCTTTGGGCGCAGTGGGCGCTCGCTGCGGGCATAAAGGTTCCTAAGATCGTTCAAGCTGGGCAGGCCATCTCTATCAACACCGAAGGGAATGGAGAAGGACATCTTTACATCGTGGGGCCGGGTGGCGCGTTAGAAAAGACAGTACAGATAGGCACGGAAGTTTTGATCGAGCCCGATGAGATCTCCAATGCCGGGCGTTATACAGTCTTCCTGATTACCTCGACCTCGACGGAGGCCTCGGATTTCGACGTTGTTTCCTCTCCTGAAGTCAGCTCATTGAGCTTTCTAGCAAGACCCTCTCGCTTACCGGTTAGCCTGCGCGATGGGATCGGCGGCGTTGCCTTTGTGTTCGACACTTATCACAACTTAGTTCTGCAATCTCATTCCGTTCACTTCCAACTGACCCTGCCGAACACGGCTCCCGAGATTCGCACGGTGGAAAGCCATCTAGGTGTGGCGTGGGTACAGATGGACTCTTCCGCACACGCGGGAAACGCGAGCTTCGAGGCGACGGTAGGCAAGGGTACCTCATTACGAATCTTGGAGCAGGTCCCTGCTGACGCATGTCAATTACGCATGTCTGCGCGGCCGGTTGGCGGTCGGTTACACGTTCAGACAGAACCCCTTCGCGATTGCACCGGCAACTTGGTGGCCGACGGCACCATTGTGACATTTACTGAAATTTATGACGGCAACCGTTCGACGGTAGATGCGCCTCTAAAGAACGGCATTGCGCAGGCAGACATCCCGGCGAATAAAGGTGCGGTCATCACTGTGGCAGCTGGCGAAGTGCTTGGCAACCAGCTTCGTTGGAATGGTGGCCAATGAAGAGGATGATACGGACTATAGCGAGAATGAGAGCGAGGCGGAGAGAGGCAGCAGTGCAGCTTGCGATGGTCTTCTTGGCGCTGTTATGGCTCGTGACCAATGTCGTCGCCGACAGTGTGGCGCAACCTGTCGTCCAAGTGGAAGTTCCTCAGTCTTTCGGGCCACGCCCACTCGAAGATCAGACGAAAGATGCGGTGGTTCGCGACTATCTAAAGTGCTGGAATCGAATGTCCCAGGCGCTCGAGGAAAACAATGCTGCCGCGCTGGATACGGCCTTTACAGGCATTGCCAAAGAAAAACTTGAAGGCGTGGTCAGCCAACAACAGAAAGCGAATATCACGGCCAGTTATCGTGATCGTTCGCACCATATCACGTTCGTGTTTTACTCCTCCGAAGGTCTTTCCATTCAGGTGGTGGACGATGCGGAATACGACGTTGAGCTTTCAGATCACGGAAAGATGCAAGCCACGCACCACGTGAAGGCGCGATATGTGGCCGTCTTGACCCCGACGGAAGTGAGTTGGAAGGTGAGAATGTTTCAAGCAGACGCCAATGTCGGAGATAGCGCTACGGCAAAGAAATAGGAAGTTGTGAAGTAAGTGTACCCAGGAGTTTAGGAGCCCCGATATGATTTCGATCGTTGTGCCCGTCTATAACGAAGAGGAGATAATTCCCCAGCTCCACGAAGCGGTAGCCGATGCGGTGAAGGACATTGGAGAGGATTGGGAGGTGGTGTATGTCAATGACGGGTCGCAAGACTCTTCTCTCAACATGCTGCGGGACCAGCAGGCGTACGATCCGCACATTGTTGTCGTAAATCTTTCGCGTAATTTTGGCCACATGGGCGCCCTCGCCGCGGGCTTGCAGACCGCAGTAGGTGATGCCATCGTGTTGATGGACGCCGATTTGCAGGATCCTCCGAGTGTCATCCCGGAGTTTGTGCGCGCTTGGCGCGAGGGGGCACAAGTTGTTGCTGGGGTTCGACGCACCCGTCAGGAGGGCCGGAAGGTATTGGCTATCCTGTTCCCCATTTTTTATCGCGTATTGGGAGCCCTCTCAGATTTTCCTATCCCTTTGGATTCGGGGATTTTTGGCTTGCTGGATCGCAAGGCGGTCGATTCTATCAACGGACTTCGGGAACGGAATCGTTATCTGCCGGGCCTGCGTGCGTGGGTCGGTTATAGCACAGCGATTGTTTATTATGATCGACAGGATCGGATCGGCGGTGAAGGGAAGCTGACTTTTCTTAGCCGCATCAAGTATGCGATGGACGCCATCACGAGCTTCAGCTACAAACCCTTGCGGTTGAGTTTCGTTTTGTCGGGACTCGCATTGACCGCAGCCGTGATATTAACCATCGTCGCACTCGCTTCTGGTGCGCCTACCGTGACGCTGACATCGGGCATTTCGGCAACTGTTTGCCTGGTGGGTTCGCTCATGTTGCTCAGCCTGGGATTGTTGGGTGAATACATGGGCCGCGTCTATGACGAAGTCCGCAGCCGTCCATTGTCAATTGTCAATGATGTATATCGCGCCACTCACGTGAGGCAACGGGTGCTTGAGACCTGGCAAAAGGATGGAAGACGGTCGGCCACACCGGCAGCGTAATCAATTTCCAGCTGATTTTTCTTGCCCGGGCTTGCACTTTGCGAGCCCGGCCTCAATCGCCGAGCCTTCCTCGTAATCATTCCATGTGGCAATGAGCAAAAAAGGGAGCGGGCGATCCGGAGTGTAATACTGGGACACTAGGTTCATCGTATCAACCAGTGTCGCTCCGCAACGCTGCGACATGCGGCGATTCAGGCTCCACGATGCCTTGCTGTCATCAAAGCCCGCCCACACGGCGCCCACAGCAATCTTGTCAGGATATTGCGTCGTCATCTTAGTGTAAAACGCTCGCAGATAGTCTTCCCCCCAATTGCTGCCATCCGACGCCCAACCTTTCTTTCCGGGATTGATCCAAGCATAAAATCCGTCGAAGTCAGGGACATATGGTGTTTGTCGCTGTTCATAAATCAATAGTGGAGCGGGCTCCCACTTATCAACGACTTCCCGGACGCGATGCCAATTTGTGGTGCCGCCCTTGGGAAAAATAAAGATTACCGGACGGCCGTTGTACATAAGATAAGCAGAACGCCCCGGAGCATCCGAAGCGAGGTATGTGCTGTTGAATTTCTGGAAGGCCGCCAATGCCTCATCCGTTGCCTGGTCGGTAGCCCCTTCCGTTTCGTCGTACATCATGGCGACGTGAAAATTCATTTGTGCTGCAATCGACTGCATTAAGGCATAGCTTTGATCGAGGAAGGGCTCGCGATCGCCGTACCAATCGACTACAAAACCAGAAATCCCCATATTCTCGGCTTCGTTGATTTGTTTTCGTATTTCGGCCGGATCGTGCGATGAATAACCCACAGAAATATGCTGCGGATGGCCAAACCACGGCTCGTAAACGGCCAAAGTCTTAGTAACAGAGCTGTTTTTAGCAAGATCAGAAGACATGGCTGGTTTGTAATGTGTGGGTGCGCAGGCCTGAAGCAAGAGAATTCCCACGACTGCCAGAGCAATTTTGCCTTGTTTCACCATGGATGCTGCCGATTAGAGTCTCTCATCGGGCCTGGGGTTGTCACCTTTCACTTTAACCAATTCCAGAAAGAGTATGAGTTGAGGCAGCAGCCAGGGCAATTCTTGCATCAGAATTCCGTTTCCCCCTCTGATGCAGGGATAACAATTGTGAACGAATCTTCCACAGTCGAAGGCAAAAGCCTCCAGGCGCGGGTACTCTCTGGCAGCTTTGTGTTGCTCGTCGGTTCTGGCTTTGCTACTGCAATCAATTTCATCTACAACATTGCGGTTGCCCGTTTTCTTGGACCGACTGATTTCGGCAATGCCAGCGCGGTTTACACGCTCCTAATCCTTGTGTCAGCAGTTACGCTCTCTTTTCAGATTGTTACTGCCAAACTTGTGGCCCGGCAAGGGTCTCCGCAAGAGCGCAGCAATGCTTACCACGAATTTCACAGCAGTTCGTGGGCCTGCGGGCTCATATTGGCTCTACTGTTTCTACTCTTCCGGAACGCAATTACGGACTATTTGCGGCTCCCGGACCCAATGTTGGTCGTCCTTTTGGGCGCAGGGGTCGCATTTTATATTCCTCTGGGTACTCGACGCGGATATTTGCAGGGAACATGTGGATTCCGCGGACTTGCCAAAAATTTGGTTTTGGAAGGCTTTGTTCGCTTATGCGGGTCACTCGTTTGCATCGGACTCGGCTATGGTGTCAAGGGCGTGATCGCGGCCAACGCCGCGGCCGTCGCTACGGCATACATCTTTGCCTTGCCTCGACTTCCTAATGCCTCCGGGGAGCGAATCGTTATTCCCAATGCATTTCGAGAAGCGATGCAGGCGATTGTGTTTTTTGTCGGGCAAGTGGTCATTAACAACTGCGATATCGTCGTGGTTAAACATTTTTTCCCGCCAAATCCTGCCGGGCTCTACGCTGCGGTGGCCTTGGTGGGGCGCGTCGTTTTCGCCTTCTCTTGGGCGATCGTAAATACCATGTTCCCCATCGTTGCGAGCGCGCGCAAGAAAGAAGAACAAGAGAGCCATAAAGTTTTGGGTATGTCGCTTCTGCTTGTTTTGGGCATCGGAACTTTTTTGTCCCTGGGGTTGCGCACCGCGCCGGGGTGGATATGGACTGCACTTTTCGGGGGCCAGTTCGCTACTACCGGTAAATACGGTTTGCCTTATCTTCTTTCTCTCTATGCCGCCACCACCTGCGTCTACTCGCTCAGCGTAGTTATGATTGCCTACGAGATGTCACACAAAATTGCCAATACAAGCTGGGTTCAACTCATGTTCGGCGCCGCTCTTATCGCAAGCATCTACCGTTACCATCGTTCTTTGCAACAGGTCATTCTCGTCCAACTGGTCATGATGAGCGTGCTTCTAGTAATCGTGGCTATACCTTTTCTGGCCGATTGGACGCGACGCAAGAAGAGTTCGAGTGATTCATTGGCTGCTCCGGGAGAGCTGCGCTGGCTCCGCGGCGCGACCGAGAGTGAAGTCATTGGAGAATTCTTGCACACGGACTTCCAGGGTCCTGAATTTGAAGGCTACAGAGAGTCTCTGACCAAAGTTGTGAACTCTCCTAACTATGGCGACGCAATCGAAAATGCCACACGCCTCGCCCTGTTTTATCTGCGGCACGGTTCACTGTGGAGAGAACTTCCAAAAGATACGCAATGGTATGAAACTGAATTAGAAGCAGTCCATTTTGACCGCATACGAGTTTTTCCGCGCGCGCAATGGAGAAAACTGGCGAGAGGCGACTATTCTCTGCCGCGCATCATTAAGTCCATTGAGTCGGGAGAAGCCG
>JBEKTR010000050.1:0-15884 GCA_049515835.1 Terriglobales bacterium | reverse complement strand
CGCGAGAGCACAACGTCGCCAGTGGCGGTGTCGCGACGGATAAAAACTTCGGAGCCCTGGAAGCGATATTCCGAAGGTAGTCGAACGGCTTGGCTGCGTCCATTGCGAAAAAGTTTGGCAGTGCGTGGCATGGGATCCTCCGCGTCGATGTGGTATAGACCATGATATAGCTCACAGGGGTATATATCAAGATATTTGCCACCTGAAAGAGAGTCTGCCAACTCCTTGCGGATTGGAGGTTTACGCGCTCGCTTTACCCAGCAACGGCAGATCGCCCTGGTCATCTTTCAGAGCGGAATCTTTCAACGGAGAATCCAACTCTAACTGCTCTTGACCACTCAACACGCTCACCTTGCCACGATAAGATTTCAAGTGTTTCTGCGCTGTATCGAACGCCTCCTGCGCGCTGCTCAGGCTTTTGCCGACTTTGTCGAATTGGTTTTGGAAAAAATCGAAGGACTTTTGCGCCTTGCCCAGTTCCTGGCGGCTCTTCTCAAATCGGCTGGCGACTTCATACCACTTGTGCACCAGCGCTATGGTTTGCAAAGTCATCAACAACGTATTCGGAGAGACCGGAAACACATGCAACTGGTTCAGCCAATCAGCCAAATCTCGATTGCGCACCGCCTCCATGTATAGCGTTTCGCTGGGCAAATACATGAGCGCGATTTCCGTAGTTCCGTTTTCTGGCTGAATGTAGGTTTGAATACGCTTCGCTTGCGCTTTCATCACCCGCACAAACTCAACCCGTGCATCTTCAATTTCCGATGCCACATTGCTCTCAAACAACGCCAGCACCTGCTCACGCGGGAATTTCGCATCGATTGGCAATCGCCGGTCAGGGAACTGAATCAGCGCATCCGGTCGTCCGCCGCCATTCGGCAGTTGCGCTTGTATCTCGAACATATGTGCGGGAAGGAAATCGGCCAGCAACCGCTCCAAACTAGCCTCGCCGAAGGTGCCGCGCAGATGCGGCAGTTTCAACAGATTATTGAGGTCGTTAATGGAATGTCCCAATGCGCCAACTTCGCGCAACTGTTCTTCTGCTGCTTTCAGATGCTGTTGGACTTTCTCAAACTGCGCGAAGCCTTCTTTAATATTCTGATCAAGCTTGATCTGCACCTGATCGGTAATGGCCATCAGCCTTGCATCCACACGATCGCGAATCGCTTCTAGATTCTGCGTGGTCTTTTGATTCAATCCGTCAAATTCGTTCTTTAGCTGCGAAGTCGTGGTCGATAGCGAAGACGTCAATTCCGCGCGGGCCTGGGCCAATCCCTCTGACTGCTCTTTTCGTCCTGAAACCATCTGGGCATCTACGGCGCCACGCACGGCCTCGAATCCATCAGTTAACCGATCAGTAAACTGCTGCCGGAGATCGCCCTTTGTCTGTTCGAGCCGCATGGCGATGTCGGCAGTGGCCGAAGACAGGTGCGTGGTCAGATTCTGCTGGAGACTCGCATTCTGGCTGGCCAGTTGCGCGATCGCGTCGGCCTGCCCGCCGCCGTTTGTTCGGCGCAGCAACACCACAACCAGCCCGAGCAGCACTACATTGCTCGCTGCCAGTAGTAACAGTAGGAATGTGCCCATCGTAATCGTGTATCTCCGGGGTCTAGAAGCTATTCTACGCAAACTCGCGCAGCATGGGGTTGCCTCCGCGGGTCACGATGCGAACCTCAAAATTCAGGCTGGAGGCCCACTTCCACGGAGCATCCCGTCTCGTTTTCCTTGGCGTGCTTTTATTCGCACCGCTCCTCGCGCCGGCGCAGGCTTCGTACGACTCCGCCGCTGAGCAGCACATTCTCGATCTTGCCAATCAGTCGCGTGCGGAAGCTGGGCTCGCGCCATTAAAGCTTGATCCCGGCCTAACCGCCGCGGCGCGTGAACACTCCGCGCGCATGGCTTCAACCAAACAGCTTTCGCATGATTTGCCAGGCGAGCCGGCGCTTCCGCAGCGCCTTGCCGCGACCAGCCAGCTCGAACTGAGAGGGGAAGCCGAGAATGTCGGTTACGCGTCCACGCCTGACGAATCGCAAAATGGATTCATGCACTCGCCGCATCATCGGGCCAATTTGCTCGACGCGGACTACAACCTCGCCGGCATTGGCGTCGTGCACTCCGGCAATCTCGTCTACGTCACGCAGGATTTCGCTCGCGCCCAGCTTCCGCACACGCCCACGCAAACGGCCAATTTGATGATTGCTGCCGTGGACCAAATTCGTCAGCAATCGGGACTCGCGCCATTGCGCGCGAATGACAATTCTTCCGCAACGTCAGCCGCATGTGAAATGGCCCATGCTGATTCATTGAAAACGCTCGCGCCGAAAGCCAAACTTGTTTTGCGTTATACGACCTACCAGCCCGATATCTTACCCAACGGAGCCGGCCAAGCCATCGCGAACGGCTTATTACAGTCGATAACGGCAGGCACGTGCTATGCCCGCTCCGCGACTTACCCCAGCGGCATCTATTGGGTTGTCTTGTTGTTGGATTGAGCGAGATCTTGCGTGTGGGGCGGTAAATCCGCTTCGGAACTCAGTCCGTTTAGTGCCTACATTTAAACGATTTACAGACATGCACTACTGTGTTAAAACACTGCCATCTAAACAACTGAAAACAAAAGACATAGAAATAGCCATTAAAACGATTTAATTTCGCGCTGGCGGGCCGATCTCCTTGGGGGATACCGAAGGGTCAGATGGGGTGGGAAGTTCGCGTCCTGGCGAAGGAAAATCGATTTAGCTCCCAACCAGCAGGCGCATCACAACCGCATTTACCGAGCGCGGCCAAGCTTAAGGCGAAAACAAACTAAACCGTCACCGCTTCTCTCGCCGCGTAGTGCGACTCCACGTAGTCATCCAGAATCTTGCGGAACTCCGCCACGATATGGTCGCCCTTTAAGGTCGTGAACAGCCGGCCATCCACATACACGGGAGCTTTCGGTTCTTCAAACGTGCCGGGCAGGGAAATGCCTAAGTTCGCGTGCTTCGATTCTCCTGGCCCGTTCACAATGCAACCCATCACGGCTACTTTCATCTCTTCCACGCCGTTGTAGTGTTCTTTCCAGGAGGGCATCTGTTCGCGGAGATAAGTTTGGATCTGCTCGGCCATTTCCTGGAAGAACGTGCTTGTCGTCCGTCCGCAACCGGGGCAAGCCGTCACCTGCGGAGTAAAACTGCGAATCCCGAGCGATTGCAAAATCTGCTGTGCCACGCGAACTTCTTCCGAGCGGTCCCCACCCGGCGCAGGCGTGAGCGAAACTCGAATGGTATCGCCGATGCCTTCCTGCAACAGCACGCCCAATGCTGCACTCGATGCGACCACGCCCTTTGCGCCCATGCCGGCTTCAGTCAATCCAAGATGCAGCGGATAATCGCATCTCGCCGCCAGTGCGCGATAAACGTCAATCAAATCCTGCACGCCGCTGACTTTAGCGCTCAAAATAATCTGGTCTTTCCGCATGCCGTACTTTTCGGCGAGCTCTGCTGAATTTAGCGCGCTCACGACCATCGCTTCCATCATCACGTCGCGGGCTTCTTTCGGTTCGGCGAGGCGGGAATTTTCATCCATCATGCGCGTCAGCAGCGCCTGATCGAGCGATCCCCAATTTACGCCGATACGCACCGGCTTCTGGTTCTCAACCGCAACTTCAATCATCGTCCGGAAATTGTCATCGTTCTTGCGGCCCACGCTCACGTTGCCGGGGTTAATCCGATACTTCGCCAGCGCCCGCGCGCACGCCGGATATTTCTTCAGCAGAATGTGTCCGTTGTAGTGGAAGTCGCCGATGATGGGGACGCGTACACCCATTTCGCCCAGTTGGTCGACGATGGGCGCAACCGCTTCCGCAGCTTCTTCGTTGTTGACCGTCACGCGAACCAGCTCCGAACCGGCGCGAGCGAGCGCGGCAACCTGCTTCACGGTGCCTGCGATATCCGCCGTGTCGGTGTTGGTCATCGATTGCACTACAACTGGTGCATCCGACCCGACCCGCACACCCTGGATGGAAGCCGTGATAGACCGTCTGCGTTGTATGGTAGCCATGGGAATCTTTATTTTATCAGTTCAGGGCAATGTAGGCGCGAGTGTCCCGCTTGTGCTTCTCTAAGGTTGGGCAGGCCAGCATCCAGAAGCGTACACTTACAGCCAACGCAACTTACCATCTTCCAGTTCTATCAACCAGAAACCAATGAAGAGAAAAGGAGAATAAAATGCCAACGAAACCGAGCATCGTTTTCTGCCACGGTCTTTGGGCTGATGGTTCCTGCTTCAGCAAATTAATCGGCCCCCTCCAAGCCGAGGGATACCAGTGCATTGCCGCGCAATACGGCCTCAACTCGACGGCCGAAGACGTCGAAGTGACCAAAGCAACCATCGGCCGTGTCAGTGGCCCAGTGATTCTTGTCGGCCACTCCTACGGTGGGACCGTCATTACCGGCGCTGGGACCGACGACCGCGTTGCCGGCCTCGTTTACATCTGCGCGCTTGCCCCGGACGCCGACGAAAGTTCACAGACGCAACTGGCCAATTACCCCACCACCGACGTTTTCTCCAAAATCGAAGTCGTGGATGGCCGCATCTGGCTGCGCCGGGACGGCACGCAGTTTTTCTGCGGAGACCTTTCCGAGCAAGAGCAGGATCTCGTTTGGGCGACGCAGGGCGTGCCCAAGCCCGATCTGTTCAGCGCAAAAGCCGGAGGTACCGCCTGGAAATCAAAGCCCAGTTGGTACATCGTCGGCAAGAAAGACCACACGGTTCCTCCCGATCTGGAACGCGCCATGGCCAAGCGCATGGGCGCAACCACCTACGAGCTCGACAGCAGCCATGTGCCGATGCTCTCCCAACCGGACCGCGTCCTCGACGTAATTCGTGCCGCCGTAAAAGCGGTTCAGGAAGTAAAAGCCGCGTAAAAGTCTTGGGGAATTGATGGGTGCCCCCACCCTTATCGCGTTCTGTGCGATAGGGTGGGGCATTTTGATTTTCACTTCCGCTTGGCCGGCAGCAGTTCGATCTGCATCCCCGTCGGCGAGATTCCATGAAAGTCGTAATCGGTTGTGACTAAACGAGCGCGCATTTCCATGGCCAGGCTCCCGGCGAATGCATCGGCATAGGGAATGCCATGAGTATGTTTGAATCGCGCCGCATCTTCGGCCCGCTCAATCGAAGCGGGAACAATCTCAATCGGCAGTCCCTTGAGCTCAGAAACGAAGGACGAGGCTTTTTCGCCATGCGCTTTCAGGACCGAATAGACTACTTCGCCCCAGTTCACCGAGGAAATCAAAACGGCAAGCTCAGCGCCGAGCGCCTTTTGCAGATATTCAGCGACGCGCTCCGACCCGGTCTCGTTGTCTACAAAGCGCAACAGCGCGCTGGCATCGAGAACGATGTTTTTCACGGCTATTCTTTTCTTCGGTGCTCGTGCTCGCGAATGTCTTCAAGCGAGGGTGCGCCTTTGCCGAAGTATCCGCGCATCTTCTGAATGAATTCCTTGGTCACGGGGCGCAACAGAAGCCCCTCCTTATGGCGTTCAAACCGGATTTGTGTGCCAGGCTCGATTCCCAGCTCCTCGCGAAGCTCAACTGGAATGACCACTTGACCCTTTGTGCTAACTACTTGTGCGAGTTCATTTCGTGAAGCCATAGATGTAGTACTCCATGAGTAAGTAATACTGTATCACAAAGTATTACCATCTTAAATATGTGAGAGCTAACCCAAAAGGAAAAAGCCCACCATTGCGGCGGGCTTTCTAATAAACCTAAAATCGCCTAAGGCATTCTTTGCGCCAGCCCCGGGATGGTCTTTACCAAATCGTTGAAAATCACCACCACGGCAAACAGCACTAGAAACACGAACGCCGTCTGATAAATCCGCTCTTTGATGCGGATGTTGATGTCACGCCGCATCAGCCCTTCCACAAACAGCAACATGATGACGCCGCCATCGAGAATGGGAATCGGGAGCAGATTAAAAATACCCAGGTTTAAGCTGATCGCCGCAGTCAGTTCCATGAGCGGTGTCCAGCCTTTTTGCTGGGCCGCGTAGCCTGCGTCCTGGGCAATGCCAATCGGGCCTGAGACTGCCTTCATCGAGATTTTGTGCTGGAAGATTTTCTTCGCCAGCTCCAGAATCATCAGCGAGTCCCGGCGATTTTCGCTTAGGGATAAGGCAAGCGCTTGACCAAAAGGCAGCCGCGTCACTTTGGTTTCGCCTTTGTTAACAAATCCGAGGCGATAGCGGTGCTCCTTGGGATCGTCGGTCGTGGAAAGCACCGCATGAGTCTTAAAATCCAGCGTTGCGCCATCGCGCACAACCGTCAAATCAAGCGGTTGATCTTTCAACTCCTGCAATTGCTCAATCATGTTTTCGATGGAAAGCAGCGGGACGCCGTTCAGGGCGACAATCCGGTCGCCTTCTTTCATACCGGCTTGCGCCGCGGGCATACTCGCATCGAGCTTGCCCACGATCACAGCTTCTTTCGGGTACCAGCCAGCCGAGCCCACTTCGGACGAAGTAACTGGCGTGGGCACAACCGTCTTTTGCAGCAATTGGTCGCCGCGTTGAATGGTCACAGTTAAGGGCTGATTAGGGCTCAGCCAAACGCGCGGCTGCAACTGCTCCCATGTGGGATTTTCAATGTCTTCGACCTTCACGATGCGGTCGCCCGGCAGAATGCCCGCCCGGGCTGCGGCCGAATCGGCGCGGACGCCGTCTACCACGGCAGGCTTGTCGAGATAGACCGCCGTTTCGTTATGCAGCATGTAAACCGCGGTGAGCAGTCCAATGGCGAGCAGGATATTCATGGCCGGCCCGGCGATTGCAATGATGAAGCGATGCCAGCGCGGATGGTTCATGAACTCGCGCGGATCGTCGGAACGTTCGTCCATCGGGTTTTCGCCGGACATCTTCACATAGCCGCCCAGAGGAATGGCTGCGATGCGGTAATCTGTTTCGCCGTGGGTGAAACCCAGCAGGCGTTTGCCGAAGCCGATGGAGAAGACCTCAACTCGTACGCCCAACAACTTGGCTGCGGCATAATGGCCGAATTCATGAATCAAAATCATGAAGCCCAGAACCACGCCCACAGCTAAAACAGCGGTTATAAAATCCGACATAAATTTATGATTCCCCTGGTGTTACGTAAGCCAACGACGTTACCTAAGCCAATGCGCTCCGCGTGTAACTTTTAATCTTTTCCCGGGCGGTGCTTCTTGCTTCCGCATCCACCGCTAGCACCTGTTCAATGGATTCCAAACGCCGCGGCTTGGTTGCGCCCATGGTTTCTTCAATGAGTACGGGAATTTCGGCGAAACCGATTGCTCCCTCCAGGAATGCCGCAACAGCTATCTCATCGGCGGCGTTGAGTGCAATAGTTTGCGTACCTCCGGCCTCCGCGGCCTCATAAGCGAGACGCAAACAAGGGAATTTTTCCATGTCTGGAGGGTAGAAGTCGAGATGTCGTAAGTCACTGACCGGAAAGCGTAAATCCGATGAAACTCGCTCGGGATAAGTTAAGGCGTAGAGGATCGGCAGGCGCATGTCGGTCACCGAGATTTGTGCAAGTAAGCTGCCATCCACAAATTCGACCATGGAATGAATTGTGGATTGCGGATGTACCATGACTTTCACCTGGCTCGGCGGTAAGTTGAACAAACGGCAGGCTTCAATCACTTCGAAGCCTTTGTTCATCAGCGTGGCCGAATCGATGGTGATGCGCTGGCCCATTTTCCAGGTAGGGTGATTCAGTGCCTGTTCTACAGTGATAGATGCAAATTGTTCACGGGGAGTGTGCAGAAACGGCCCACCCGACGCAGTAAGCCAGATGCGATCGACTTCCTCGGCACGGCCGCCGCGCAAGCACTGGTGAATCGCGTTATGTTCGCTATCAATGGGCAACAGGGGCTTGCCTTGCTTGCGCGCTTCCGCCGTGATCAGTTCACCGGCGGCGACTAAACATTCTTTGTTAGCGAGGCCCACGGTTTTTCCTGCGCGAACGGCTTCATAAGTTGCTTCCAGACCGGCGACGCCGACTATCGCGCTAACCACAAAATTTACTTCGTGATGGGTCGCAACCTGCACCGCGCCAGCAGTCCCATGCACGACTTCGGTTCCTGTGATTCCTGCGGCTTTGAGGCGCGCTTTGAGTGCGTCGGCATTTTGCTCCTGCGCGACGGAGACCATGAGCGGACGCCAGCGTTTGGCCTGTTCAAAGGCTGCTTCAACATTGCGCCCGGCGGCTAAGGTGACGACCTGAAAGCGATCGGGGTAGGCTTCGACGATCTTGAATGTGCTCTGGCCAATCGAACCGGTCGAGCCCAGAATGGCGATGAGTTTCATGCAGTCCTTCTATTGTACCTTTCTGCTGTCCTGCGGGCGCATCCGGGGCGAATGGCGCGTCAGATGCCGGATTTCCCGCACATTTGCGTGGTATCATGCTGTGCCTGACGCGAAGGAGCCTTCCCATGAAGATCTGCAACATTCGGTCGATTGTTTTTGGTCTAATCGCATTTACATCCAGCCTCGCCATTTCACAAGAAGTCGGGGTGCACGTTTCCCAGCGTGTGCCCGTAGCAAAACCGAGAATGGAGTTGTCCGCCGAGCGCGCGGTTACTTCGCCCAAGCCGCCGCAGTCAATCGGCAAGACCTCGCAGAATACGTGGACTCTTCTTGCAACGCTGCCCGGCACCGTGATTCACGACATGATTTTTACGACGGCGACAACCGGATACGCTGCTGCGGAACTGGGGCAGGTCTGGAAGACGACGAACGGTGGCAAGACTTGGACGGAAGTGCTCAGTGCTGGCGGCACTTACTACTTCTATGGCGTCGAAGCGGCGGGCAACGATGTGATTGTGTCGGGCTTTTACGACTCGTCGTCGGTGTATGGCGTGATCGACATCAGCCATGACGGCGGGACGACGTGGTCCGGGCCAGAGCAGATTACAACCGGATGGGGCCAGCGCGTGCGCTATGCGGACCACAATCACGGCCTGATTATGGATTTGATTGGCGGCACGTCGGGCAATTGGGCGCAATACACCACCGATGGCGGCGGCACCGGCTCAGATTGGACGACGGTCGTGGACAATCCTGAAGGAAATTGGTTCGGCCTACAGTTCAGCCTCCTCTTGGATCTGCATGCGCGGGCTTCGGGAATTAATTTTTGCTCGAGTCCCGATGGCGGCCAGACGTGGACTTGCGGGCCATCGGTGGATTCAGTCTTCGATGGGCCTGTCCTGTTTTTGGGAGAAACTTACGGCTGGGTGGGCGGAGGGGAAATTTCCCCGAACGTCGAAGGCTGGGCACATGTCACCACCGACGGTGGCCAAACCTGGTCAGGGCGTACGCTCGACGGGCCGTGGCCGATTCGGCAATTTCTTTTTCTTAACAAGAATTACGGCTGGGCGACCGGAGGAAATCTCTACACCAATGTCGGCGGCATGTATTTGACCACCGACGGCGGCCAAACCTGGACCGTCGATTCAACTACCAATGCCGAAATGGATGCATGCTCATCGCACACTCTCCAGCGCGGCGGCGCGCAGGTTTGGTGTGCGGGGTATAACGGCTCGCTCACGGGTGTGATTTACTCGACGGTGGTGAAGTAAAGGCGCTCTAGGCACCACATGAAATCGAAGGTAAACATTTTCGCGTTTTTACTTGTTAGCGCTTCAGTTACCGTGCTTGCCCAGGAGCAGCCAGAGCGCGCTACTGCTTGCCAGTTAAAAGCAGATCCTGCTTCATACAATCACAAACTGATCGAAGTTACAGGCTTTGTATTTTATGCCTTTGAGGACTCTTCGATCTCCGATCCCTCTTGCGGGTCGTGGCCCAGTATTTGGGTTGAGTACGGAGGGAGAAGGCAGGCGGGGGCTATCTACTGCTGTGCTGGCACACGGGAAAGAACGAGGCCGAAAGAGCTCGTCGTTGAAGAAATACCAATACCCCTGATTGATGACGCTAGATTTCAACAATTCGATCAGCTGATTCACAAATCGTCACCGGGGGATCGGTATGGGATGCTTGTGCACGCCACCGTCGTTGGCCGTTTCTTTGCAGGAAAACAAATCCATTATCCGAAAGGCACATTTTGGGGTGGTTATGGACATATGGGCTGCTGCAGCTTGCTCGCCATTCAGCAAATCATCACAATTGATCCGCACGATCGTAAAGATCTCGATTATGCCCCATCTATAGATCAACCAGACATCGACAAGGCTGGATGTGGCTTCCGACAGCTAACGCCGATAGACTCCTCCGCCGGGTTGATCAATGCACAAAAAGCCGCGGAGTCGGGACAGAATGAATGGGTTTTTGAGGATCCGCTCCGGGTAGCGAAAGCCGCCCTCGCGCGTTATGCGCAAATTGATGAGGAATCAGTTAGTGGTATACATGAAACGAAAAGATCACAGGCTAGACTTGTGTATCGATGGGCGCCTGATAAGAAGCACGCATATATGATCGTCGTAAGCAAACCCTATATGCTTTCGTTCTATGCGAACGATTCGCAGCGGGTAGCGTGGGTGGTAAGCGCAGCCTATCTCTCCTCATGCGACGGGCCGAATTCGGTGATCCGTATCAAATAGGCGAGGGCAACGCCCCTACTGCATCACCCGCCAGGCGGCGAAGTACCACAACACAGGTGCCGCGAAGAGCAGCGCGTCAATCCTATCAAGCATGCCGCCGTGGCCGGGCAGCAAAGCCCCGGAATCTTTGACGTTGGCGCCGCGCTTAATCAACGACTCAACCAGATCGCCAAATTGCGCCGCAAGATTGATCGCTGCTGAGAGCAGCAAAATCGGGCCGAGGTCGGGCTGCTGCAAGGCGAAGTATCCGTCGCGCTGCGTGATGAGGTGCCAGCGCATGAGCCAGGTGCTGATGGCGGTGGCGTGCGCCCAAAGCAGCCAGCCGATGGCGAGGCTTGAGAGCAGGGAAGCGATGGCGCCCTCCCAGGTTTTCTTGGGGCTGATGCGCGGCGACATCAAATGCCTGCCGATCGATTTGCCGACGAAATAAGCGAAAATATCTCCGGCCCAGACCAGCAGCAGCAGATACAAAATCAGAAATGCTCCCGCCCATTGTTCGCGCAGTTGCACCAGAAATCCCAAAGGCAGCGCGATGTAAGCAAACGCAAACGCCGAAACCAGCGCAGCGGGAAATGCGGTGCTCAAATTCTGCCGCCGCATCGCGATGGCCAAGAATGCAAATGGCGCAAAGGCGGCAGCGAATACTGCCGAGGTTGCAAACGTCGAAGTCGAGAGTAGTGGCGTAGCGTCATGGCTCAGCACGAGCAGAAGAAAGAATAGGCCCACAAAAATGTAAGTCGGCATGCGCAAAGGCTGGATGCCATAGCCTTCAGCCAGTTTGAGCAGCTCGTGGACGGTAAGCAACGCGACGACTGCGGCGACGACAGCCAGCACCGGAACGGGTGCGCGCAGCACCAGAACCAGAACGATGGGAATCAGTACAACAGCAGTAAGGATGCGCTTGAGCAGTTGCAAGCGAATCAGCCCCGGCTCTTTGCTGCGTGGTGGGCTGTGTGGGGGGCGGCGTGGCGCGACTCGGACGCGTGGGACGCGTCGTCATCATTGTTATTCAAATTGAGTCCGCCGAAGCGGCGATCGCGCTTCTGGTAATCGGCGATCGCTTCGAGCAGGTGCACTCCGCGGAACTCCGGCCACAATGTAGGCATGATGTTGATTTCGGCGTAAGCGAGTTGCCACAGCAGAAAGTTGCTCAAGCGCATTTCGCCACTGGTGCGAATGACGAGATCCGGGTCGGGTAGGTGACGCGTGTAGAGATGGCGCGATACGGATTCCTCGTCAATTTTCACATGTTGCAAACCGCCGTTGCGCGCGGCCGCATCGAGAATGCCCTGCATCGCGTCCACAATTTCGGTGCGGGCGCTATAATTCAAAGCCAAAGTCATGACCGTGCCAGTATTCTTGGAAGTCGCTTCACGCGCCCAAGCCATTTTTTGTTGCACAGACTCGGGCAGTTCATGCAACCGCCCGATATATTCGAGGCGTACGTTTTTCTTGTTGAGCGTGGGCACTTCGGCTTTAAGGTAGCGGCCGAGCAGGCCCATGAGAAAGTCCACTTCAGCTTTGGGGCGCTTCTTCCAGTTTTCTTCGGAAAATGCGTAGAGAGTCAGCGCGGGCAGCTTGATGTTGGAGGCTGTCTCCATGGTCGAGCGCACCGAGGTGACGCCGGCGCGGTGCCCGGCAATGCGCGGCAAGTGGCGTTTGCGCGCCCAGCGGCCGTTTCCGTCCATGATGATGGCGATATGTTTTGGAAGCCGTTTTGGATCCAGTAGCGCGTAAATTTCCGCTTCATGGCGATCCAGTCCGGCAGGAATTGTCGCTCGCAAGCTAACCTCTTCTGTTTGTTGAAATTAACACAGTGCAGAGCGGGCCGCAATGATGTAGGGCGGACATTCTGGTCCGCCGCATTTTTGCGTTAATCGGGTTGACAAGGCGCGCGGACAGGAATGTCCGCGCCCTACAAGGCTACTTTGCTTCTTCGGGTAGCACGTACAAATCGAGCTTTTCCGTGCGGCGCAGAACCGTCAACTTACTGCTCATGCCGACGTGCGCATCGGTGAGCAGGCGATGGAGATCGTCCACGCCAGCGACGGGTTTGTTGTCGAGTGCGATGATGACATCGCCTTCGCGGACTCCGGCACGCTGCGCAGCGCCGCCTGGAGTAATGGCCATGACGACGACTCCGGTTTCGCGGGGCAGATCATAGAAACGAACCATGCGGCGATGCAGCGGAACGGTCTGTGCTTCCACCCCGATATAGCTGCGGCGAATGCGGCCATCGCGGAGCAGGCGTCCGGCGACGAATTTTGCGGTATTGATGCCAATGGCAAAGCACAGGCCTTGCGCGCCCATGATGGTCGCCGTGTTCACTCCAATCACCTGGCCTTCGGAATTGACCAGCGGCCCGCCGGAATTACCGGGGTTCAGAGAAGCATCGGTTTGAATGACATCGTCAATCATGCGGCCGGAATAAGAACGCAACGAGCGTCCGAGCGCGCTGACCACGCCAGCGGTGACGGTGTACTGGAACCCATAAGGGTTGCCGATGGCGATAGCGACCTGCCCGACGCGAAGTTTTTGCGAGTCGCCAAGAGGAGCCGTGACCAGGCTCGCGGTTTCGTTGTCGGGGATGTCGAGACGAATTACGGCGAGATCGGTCGCTGGATCATCGCCCACAATGTGGGCGGCAAAGTGGCGTCCGTCGGGCAGAGAAACGCCGATGCGCGTGGCATCGTGAACGACGTGGCTGTTGGTAAGAATGAGGCCGTCGGGGGTGAAGATGAATCCCGAGCCTCCACCTTGGCGTTCCTGCGCTTCGGCGCGGCGATTTTTCGCGGTTTGCGTGACTTCAATCTTGGCGACCGATGGACTAATGCGCTCGGCGGCAGTCACAACTGTGCGCGAGTAAGCGTCGAGCAGAACGCCATCACGATTTGATTCGGAGATTGACTGCAATGGCGAACCAGAGAAATCTGAAAGGGGGGAAGCGTTAACTTCTGACATGACAGATAGATGAGCGTGGGAATGTGCAGGATTCAGGGGACCTCACCAAGCGCCAAGTTTTCCAAAGCGCTTTATAACCACTGTCATCCCGAGAGAAGTCGGCGATTTCGTTTGTGAATCGCTGGCGCAGTCGAGGGACCTGCTGTACTTGCATAATTCACCGCGGTCGCCGATGCTCGCGCCACCGTCGGAAAGCAGAAGCAGGTCCCTCCACTCACCGTTTGATCTGCGTCGCGGATCAACGGGATCGGTCGAGATGACAGATTATTGGGAGGATGGCAAAAAAAGGTGCACGATCGCGGACACTGGCTGTTGAGCTTCGCTCAACTGGGCGGGTGAGGACACCCGCCCCTACGCGAGCAGATTTACGAAACCGCGGCGGCGGATTTCTCCGATGCCATGCGCAGCGTGAGCCAGTCAGTACGGACGCGGTCCCACTCCTGGACGACGAGACCATTCGCTTCGAAGAATTCGCGAATGCGCAAGCGATCCCAGCCGACAACTTCTTCGAGAATCGGGACGAGAACGGCCAATGCATTGGTGCTCAACACCGTGCGGGCCGCGATCTGCGAAATCAGCTTTGCTTCTGAAACGGCAATCGTCAATCCTTCGCGCGAATTGACGTGCAGCATCACGTGAACGTCGGAGCTGCCGTCGCCGACGTAGACGACTTGATCCGGCCCGACTTGCTGCTTGCTCTGCAACTGATCGAGCATGGCGACTTTGCCGTACCCAGCGGTCGCGCGAACGATGGATTCGATCTCACCCGTCGGGCGATAGCGAAACTCTGTGCCGAAAATATGGTCGCGCGGAACGATGCCCTCAAGCGCGGAATAAATGACTTCGTTCGGCGCGGCGGACAACACGAAAAAGTCGAAATGGTAACCGTCCATGCCGCGGTCGAGAATCTTGTAGAGCAGGTCGATGTTTTCTTTCAGGCGGATGAGCTTGCCGACCTGGTGCAAGTGTTCTTTACGCACCCGCGACTGAAATTCAGGGTCGTGCAACAGCAAATAGGAGAGCTCCGCGCCTTGCTGGACGAGATTCAGCTTAGCCATCCCCTTGGCTTTGCGCTCGAATTCCTCAATCGGAATACCTACCAGTTCGCTCAAAACGTAGCCCGTATCGTTAAAGGTCAGCGTCTGATCGAAGTCGCTGGCAAAAATATAGTGCTTGTGTGGCTTTTGCGTCATAGAACCATTAGATTCGGCTCAGTCGCAAAAGACAAATTAAAAACATTGATGGGGCCTATCACGAACCCACGCGCACAACACGTAAGTTTTTATGTTTCATTCACATAGCGGTCACATGTCCGTAAGAAAACTATGCTTGCATTGGTTACTTTGGTGAGTGCGCCTTTACTAATACACGCCGCAGAGTCGAGAATGAAAGGGTCCCCCTAGATCGGGTCCCTAGATAGAGATAAGGAGCTTTCCTTCATGTCCACCGGTGAACTGATTCGCATTATCAATTACGTTGACGACATTAACACCACTTTACGGCGCATCACCGCTTTCGTTTCCGGCATGGAAGCCGACGAGCGCAAGCGCATTGCAGAAAGCCTGCGCGGCGCCGCCGGCAATCTGAACACCCTGATTAGCGCGCTGGAAAAAGGGGCGTAGTCGGTGGCGGAAATCAAGACTGTCGCCGTCATTGGCGCAGGCATCATGGGGCGCGGCATCGCGCACGTCGCCGCCATGGGCGGCTACCGCACCATCCTCGAAGACCCGCTCCCGCAAGTGCTTCAGCGCGCGAAAACGGAGATCCGCGCCAATCTCGATAAGGCCGTTGAGCTTGGCAAAGTTTCCGCCGCGGAGGCTGATGCCGGCTTTCAGCGTCTGGAATATTCCGGCTCGGTTGAACATGCGGTGCGCGATGCAGATCTTGTCATCGAAGCTGCGCCCGAAGAGATCAAGCTGAAGATTGAACTCTTCACGACATGCGACAAAGTGTGCAAGCCGACCGCGCTTCTTGCCTCGAATACTTCTTCGCTCAGCGTCACCGAAATTGCCAGCGTGACAAAACGCCCAAAGCAATGCCTGGGAATGCACTTTTTCAATCCCGTGCACAAGATGAAATTGCTCGAAATCGTGCGTGCTTTGGAAACCGATGACACAACCATTGCCGCGGCGGCCGAAGTCGGCCAGCGCATGGGCAAAGAAGTTGTGGTCATCAAAGAAGCGCCGGGATTCATCACCAGCCGCATCAACGCCATGATCGGCAATGAGGCGTTTTACATGCTGCAAGAGGGAATTGCCTCACCCGAAGATATTGATAAAGCTTTGAAGCTGGGATTGAACCATCCTATGGGACCGTTTGAAATGGGCGATCTCGTCGGCC
>JBEKTR010000049.1:0-24765 GCA_049515835.1 Terriglobales bacterium | reverse complement strand
CAACGTTCGTCCAAGTTGTCGTTTTTTGACCGGTCAATGTGTTCGTCGCTGTAACCGTTGCTCCCGGTAGCGGCATATTGCCAGCCTTTATGACTCCGTGAATGGTACCGGCGGGTCGCGCGGGAGCGGTCGTTGTTGCTTGGGCGGGTTGTGGCGGCGTTGCATCTGTTTGTGGCATGGCAGGATTCGCCGATTGCCCGAACGCGTAACTCGCCATCCAGACCATAGCCAGAAACCGAACCCGGATTCTCCTACCTTGCTCGCTCAATTCGTCACGTCCTGGCCCGGGTTCATTTGCTTTGCGGCTTGTCGCTTCCGCTCTGGCCGCCCAATATTCTCATGGGATCGCCCCATCCCAAAACGGCGGGCACAAAAACGCCGTCCTTCACTTCGCCTCTTCCAAAAACGTGATCTCCGACATTGAAGTCGGCCAAAGTCACGCTTTCCCCATCCTTTCGAAACGATGTGTTCTCGTCCACAGTTATCGCTTGAGTAACGTTATCGGGGCGCAGTATGGTTAATTTCACGCCATTGATTGCCTTGATTTCGCCCACGATGAATTTCTTCCCAAGCGCATCGCGAAACTCTGCGTCCCCCATGTTATTGGCTCGCTTGGCAACAATCTCGGCCTGCCATTCGTTTTCTCCGGTGGCCGTTCCGCGCACCAAAACCGCATCGCCGACCTTAAAATCACTCAGTTTGGCGGGTTGACGGTCCACATGAAATTGCGTCTTTTCACCCAGAATAACGCTGGCCATTTTACCGTCGATCGTTTTGAGCGTCATTTTCCCAGGACCAACCGCGGTAATCGTTCCTCCGACCCCCTGGCGGCGAATGCCCTGTGAGTTCGCGGCAGACGCGTTTCCTTCTTGACCACCGGTCGGAGCCGTCTGAGCGAGGGCGACGCCGCAGCCTAACACCAGCACCAGCGCAAATTTTCCCATGTATCTCTCCCACTTCGAGTATCGCATTCTTACAATCAACGGGCCACGCAGGAGAAGTAAAATTTGGGTCAAATGGAGTAAAAGTTTGTAAAACGTCGGCATTGAGCAAACGGTGGTAATAGGATGTAAGTGAGACATTTTGAACAATGTCGTGATTCGCGTCAGCACCTGCCGACGCGACAAGGGGCAAAATCGTAGTTACAGGTTTCTGTCGACGGAGGGATTCCTTTGGATTCATTCAAGAGCGAGGTTGCCGCACGATGACAACGGCCATGACACCGGCAATCGAAGGTGCCGCATTACAAACCCAGAGCTTACCTACATGCTCAATCTTTCCGACGACAAACAGCCGCGTAGGTTATAGTTCCGTCGCCGCGTTTTTGTTCGCGCTGTCATTAGTCGCCTGCGCTTTATTGGAGACAGGGTGTTCCGGCAGTGACGCAAAGACTGCCGCAGCGGCAGCCAAGGCGGCGTCTAACGCCTCCGTTCCGGTCGCCGTAGCGACTGCCCAGCAAAAAGACATGCCGTACTACCTGGTCGGGCTCGGATCGGTTTCAGCTTTCTACACGGTGAATGTAAAAAGCCGTGTGGATGGCCAACTTGTTCAAGTCAACTTTCGTGAGGGGCAATCTGTCAAAGAGGGCGAACTGCTGGCTTTAATTGACCCTCGCCCTTATGAAGTGCAACTAGCGACCGCACAAGCGCAATTGTTCAAAGATCAGGCATCCTTGCGGGACGCCAAGCTGAATCTGGATCGCTTTCGGGGTTTGCTGAACGATTCAGGAGCCATGTCGCAACAGCAGGTCGATACCCAGCAGTCCACGGTGGACCAATTCGATGGCGCGGTTCGCAGCGATCAAGCAGCAATTGACAATGCAAAACTCCAGCTGGTGTACTGCCACATTACCTCCCCCATCAGCGGGCGTATTGGTTTGCGCCAGGTGGATCCCGGCAACATCGTTCATGCCGCAGACACCAACCCGATGTTTATCATCACCCAGCTTCAGCCAATCGCAGTGCTGTTCACTTTGCCGGAGGACAATATTCCTGCCGTTCAACAACACATGGGCAAAGGCCAACTTGAAGTGGATGCCTTTAGCCGCGATGACTCGACGAAGCTCGCAACCGGTAAATTGCTGACGATTGACAATCAAATCGATCAAACGACTGGCACGGGCAAGCTAAAAGCGCAGTTCGACAATTCCGACAATGCCCTCTTTCCAAACCAGTTCGTCAACGTGCATTTGCTGCTCGAGACTCGAAAGGACAGCACCGTCATTCCCGCCGCGGCGGTTCAGCGCGGACCGCAAGGCACATTCGTTTATGCCATGAAGCCGGACAAGACGGTACAGGTCAAGCCCATAACCGTGGCTTTCACGCAAAATAATGAAACGGTTGTGGCAACAGGCATTGCTCCCAACGACGTCGTCGTCACTGATGGACAGGACAAACTGCGAGACGGCAGCAAGGTTGAGCCGCGGGCCCCCGTTTCTCCCAACACGACATCTCAAGCGGTACAGATCAATGACTCGGAGGCTGGCGGCACGCCATGAACCCGTCCCGATTATTCATTCTCAGGCCGGTGGCGACAACACTGCTGATGTTCGCCATTTTGCTGGTGGGTATCGTTGCTTACCGGCAGCTCCCCGTTTCCGCCTTGCCTGAGGTGGATTATCCGACTATTCAGGTGATGACGTTTTATCCCGGCGGTGATCCTCAGGTGATGGCGTCGTCTATCACGGCCCCGCTGGAACGGCAATTCGGCCAGGTTCCGGGATTAAGCCAGATGACCTCGACAAGCTCCTACGGAGCCTCAGTCATTACCCTGCAATTTCAACTCGATCAAAATATCGACGTAGAAGAACAACAGGTACAAGCCGCCATCAACGCGGCCCAAACCTATCTTCCTTCAGACCTGCCCAATCCACCGATATACAGCAAAGTAAATCCGGCCGATGCCCCGATCCTTACGCTGGCCCTAACTTCCGACACGCTGGCTTTGTCAAAAATTGAAGACCTGGCCGACACTGCCTTGGCGCAGAAAATTTCCCAGCTTCCCGGAGTAGGGCTTGTTTCTATCAGCGGCGGACAAAAACCCGCTGTCCGGGTGCAGGTCAATCCCACCGCTTTGGCAGCCTACGGCATCGGCCTGGAAGATGTTCGCACTGCGCTCTCTACGGCCAATGTGGATCAAGCCAAAGGTACGCTGGACGGCCCGCGCCAGTCCTATACCATAGGCGCAAATGATCAGTTGCTGTCAGGCGACCAATACCGGTCGATTGTCGTCGCGTACCGCAACGGAGCGCCCGTTCGCCTAAGCGATGTCGCAACGATTATTGACGGCATTGAGAACACGTATCAAGCCGCTTGGATGAACGCCAATCCGGCGGTGATTGTGAATATTCAGCGCCAGCCCGGCGCAAACATCATCGGGGTGGTCGACCGCGTTAAGAAACTGCTTCCTCGCTTGCAGGATTCCCTGCCCTCCGCCGTCAAGCTGCAAATTCTGACCGATCGAACTGAGACCATCCGGGCCTCCGTCAAAGACGTCCAGTTCGAACTCATGCTCACCATCGGACTGGTTGTGATGGTGATTTTTCTCTTCCTGCGCAATCTCGCGGCCACGGTCATTCCGAGCATCGCCGTTCCTCTATCGATTGTGGGTACCTTCGCGGTGATGTACGCGCTCGGTTACAGCCTGAACAACCTCACGCTAATGGCGCTCACAATCTCCACCGGCTTCGTGGTGGATGACGCCATCGTGATGATCGAGAACATCGACCGCTATTTGGAAGAAGGCGATTCGCCGTTGGACGCCGCCCTCAAAGGTGCCGGCCAAATCGGTTTCACGATTGTTTCTCTAACGGTTTCACTGATTGCCGTGTTAATTCCCCTTTTGTTCATGGGAGACATCGTCGGTCGACTATTCCGCGAATTCGCGGTTACGCTTGCCGTCACCATTCTTGTTTCCGCGGTGGTGTCGCTAACGCTGACACCGATGATGTGCGCCAAGCTTCTCAAAGCGAAGGATCCCTCGAAGGAGTCGTGGTTTTATCGCAAGTCGGAGGATTTTTACGATGGCGTGATTGCCTACTACGGCCGGATGCTGAAAGTGGTTTTACGCTACCAGACCACGACCTTGATCGTGACCGCCGCGACCTTCGTTCTGACGATTTTTCTATACGTGGTGGTGCCGAAGGGCTTCTTTCCCGTCCAGGATACTGGGTTGATTCTCGGAATTTCGGAAGGCCCCGAAAACATTTCGTTTCCCGCAATGACTGAACGCCAGAAAGCTTTGGGAGACGCGATTCTCAAGGACCCCGATGTGGCCAGCTTGTCCTCGTTCATTGGAGTGGATGGTACCAATATCACGCCCAACAGCGGACGCATCCAAATCAATCTAAAACCGCGCGATCAACGCAAAGCCAGTGCAACCGATATCATTCGCCGCCTACAACCGCAGCTTGCGAAAGTAGAGGGCATCACCCTTTACATGCAGCCGGTGCAGGATCTCACCGTCGAGGATCGCGTCAGCCGGACAGAATACCAATACACGATGGAAGACCATGATGCCACCGAACTAGCCGAATATTCGACGCGATTGGTGGCTAAGCTTAAGACCGTTCCTGAACTGCGGGACGTCGCCACCGATCAGCAAAACAACGGCCTTCAGGCGGAACTTGTCATTGACCGCGATACGGCATCGCGCCTCGGTATTTTGCCTGGGCAAATCGATAATACGCTCTACGACGCGTTCGGGCAGCGGCAGGTCTCCACTATCTTCACGCAGCTTAACCAGTACCATGTCGTACTGCAAGTGCAACCAGATTTCCAGTTAACTCCGGACGCGCTGAAAAATATCTACGTCAAATCAAACTCTGGAGTTGAGGTTCCGCTCTCCGCATTCACCCACCTCGAAACCAGAAATTCCACGCTGGCCATCAATCATCAGGGGCAATTTCCGGTGGTGACTCTTTCGTTCAACCTGGCGCCCGGTAAATCGCTAGGGGATGCAACTGCAGCCATTGATACCGCTGAGAAAGAAATCCAGATTCCTCCCAGCATCGAGACGGCGTTTCAAGGCACGGCTGCCGCTTTCCGCAATTCTCTTAGCTCGGAACCGTGGTTGATTCTTGCCGCTATTGTTACGGTGTACATCGTGCTGGGCGTGCTTTATGAGAGCTATATCCATCCCCTAACGATTCTGTCGACTTTACCTTCCGCCGGCGTCGGGGCCATTCTCGCTTTACTTATCACGGGGAATGATCTCGGTGTGGTTGGCTTAATCGGCATTATCTTGCTGATTGGCATCGTGAAGAAAAACGCCATCATGATGATCGACTTCGCTCTCGAAGCGGAGCGCGTTGAGCACAAGAAACCTGAAGAAGCGATTTATCAGGCCTGTCTCCTGCGGTTTCGTCCCATCATGATGACGACTATGGCAGCCTTACTTGGCGGCTTGCCTTTGGCATTGGGCACCGGCACAGGATCGGAATTGCGACATCCTTTGGGCATCACCATCGTCGGCGGTTTGCTGGTGAGTCAATTACTGACGCTGTTTACCACGCCTGTCGTTTATTTGTGGTTTGATCGCCTGGCGCAGAAATTCTCGAGTTTCGGATTTTCGAAAGTCATGGATGAGCCCGAGCCGTCTCTTGGGGACTAACCGATGAACATTTCCGCCCCATTCATCAAACGCCCCATAGGAACTTCGTTGTTGACTTTCGCCCTATTGCTCGCCGGCGCACTAGCATTTGGCTACCTTCCGGTATCACCGCTTCCGCAGGTCGATTTTCCTGTGATTCAGGTTTCGGCAGCGCTTCCTGGCGCCAGCCCCGAGACTATGGCTTCGGCTGTCGCCACGCCGCTCGAACGCCAGTTTGGCCGCATTGCGGGTATCAACCAGATGACTTCGACCAGCCAGTTGGGGTCAACGGGGATCGTGTTGCAATTTGATTTAAACCGGAACATTGACGCCGCCGCCCGTGACGTCCAGGCCGCGATCAATGCGGCGCGCAGCCAGTTACCTTCTTATCTTCCGGGCAATCCCACTTATCGAAAGGTAAACCCTGCTGATTCGCCGATTCTGATTTTGTCTCTGACGTCGGACACCATCACGCTGCCAAACATCTACGATCAGGCCAACTCAGTCTTGTCGCAGAAACTTGCTCAGGTCAGCGGAGTCGGTCAGGTTTACGTGGGTGGTGGCGCCAACCCCGCAGTGCGTGCCGAGGTCAACCCATCGATGCTGAATAAGTTCGGCATTGGACTGGACGCCGTTCGTACGGCTCTCGGCGCCGCCAACGCTAATAGCCCCAAAGGCCAATTCTCCGGCCCGCTCAACGCCTGGACTTTGGATGATAACGATCAGATCAAAACCGCTGCGGAATATCAACCTCTCATCGTTGCTGGCAATCAGAGCGGAGGAATAGTCCGGCTCGGCGACGTCGCCGACGTTGAAGACTCCGTCGAAGACGCCCACATCATGGGGTTATCGAACGGCAAGCGCGCCGTTCTCATCATCGTTTTCCGTCAACCCGGCGCCAATATCATTTCCACCGTTGATAATGTGCTCGCGCTGCTGCCCGAGCTTCAAGCTTCCATTTCGCCGTCCATTCAGCTCGGCGTGGTGATGGATCGAACTACTTCGGTGCGCGCGTCCGTACACGATATAGAAATTACGCTTCTGCTTTCTATCGTTCTTGTCATCCTAGTCGTGTTTATCTTCCTACGTAACGTTCGCGCCACGCTGATTCCAAGCATTGCCGTTCCACTCTCGCTTGTCGGCACTTTCGCCGTGATGTATTTGCTCAACTATAGCCTCGACAATCTCTCACTCATGGCCTTGGCAATCTCCACCGGCTTCGTTGTGGATGATGCCATCGTAGTTCTCGAAAACGTCACCCGCTATCTCGAACACGGCCTCACGCCAGTCCAGGCGGCATTTCGAGGGGCACGCGAAATCGGGTTTACCGTTCTTTCCATGAGCACATCGCTGGTGGCCGTCTTTATTCCCATTCTCTTGATGGGAGGTCTGGTGGGGCGTCTCTTCCGCGAATTCGCCGTCGTGCTAAGCATTGCCATCGGCGTCTCGCTGTTAGTTTCACTGACCACGACGCCAGCTATGTGCGCCCAGCTCCTACGGCCTTTGAAGGATGAAGAGCACAATCGGGCTTACAAGATTACCCAAGCGGGCTTTGATTGGATACTAGGAACTTATAAACACTGGTTGGATTGGGTATTGCGTCATCAACCCCTGACGCTGCTCATAACAATCCTCACCGCTTGCCTCACGATATATTTGTATATCATTGTGCCCAAAGGGTTTTTCCCTCAGCAAGACGTCGGGCGCCTCATCGGCACGGTTCAAGCTTCACAGGATATTTCTTTCGGCGCCATGAGTGGAAAAATGCGCGCTTTCGTGGATATTGTTCAGAAAAATCCCGACGTCAGCACCGTCGTCGGGTTCGCCGGCGGCAGCACCGCTCTGAATCAAGGCCGGATGTTCATCATGCTCAAGCCCTTGGGCAAGCGTAAGCACAGCGCCGATCAAGTCATCGGAATCCTACGAAAACAACTCGCAGTTGTTCCCGGCGCAACTCTCTATTTACAAGCGGCACAAGACCTCACCATCGGCGGACGGGCCTCACAAGCCCAGTACCAGTACACGCTCCAAGGTGAAGACTTGGCCCAACTGAATAACTGGGCGCCACGCCTTCTAGCCAAGTTGCGCGTCTTGCCTGAATTGCGCGATGTCAATACCGATCAGCAGGATAAAGGGCTGGAATCCAGCATCGTCATTGATCGTGACACGGCGTCAAGGCTGGGAATTGCTCCGCAGGATATCGATAACGCGCTTTACGATGCGTTCGGCCAGCGTCAGGTTTCTACCATTTATGAATCTCTCAATCAATACCACGTTGTGATGGAAGTAGCTCCTCAATTTCAAAGGAGTCCCGACGCGCTGCAAAGCGTATATGTGAAATCGTCAAATGGCGTAATGGTGCCGCTCTCGGCGATAGCCCGTTTTGGACCGTCGAATACATCGTTAGCAGTAAACCATCAGGGGCAGTATCCCTCAGTGACGATTTCCTTCAACCTGGCTCCTAATGTTTCACTCGGCCAGGCGACCGTGGTCATTGAGCGAGCCGAGCGCAGCATTGGATTTCCAACCACGTTGAACGCGAGTTTCCAAGGTACGGCCGCGGCGTTTCAGGATTCCATTTCGAGCGAGCCAATTCTGATCTTCACAGCCTTGGTCACGGTTTACATCGTGCTGGGCATACTTTATGAAAGTTACATCCATCCCATCACTATTCTTTCGACCATTCCCTCCGCCGGCGTCGGAGCGCTGCTGGCGTTACTACTCACGCATAACCAACTCGACGTCATCGGACTCATCGGCATTATTTTGCTGATCGGCATCGTCAAGAAGAATGCGATCATGATGATAGATTTCGCGTTGGATGCCGAACGGCGCGAAGGAAAGTCTTCCCTCGAGGCTATCCACGAGGCCTGTATCCTGCGGTTCCGCCCCATTGTGATGACGACAGCCGCCGCATTGCTCGGAGGCTTGCCGCTCGCGCTGGGGCACGGTACGGGCTCGGAGTTGCGCCGTCCGCTTGGCATCACCATCGTTGGCGGATTAATGCTCAGCCAAGCTTTAACGCTCTTCACGACCCCTGTCGTTTATCTGTATATGGACCGCATTCGCCTTCGTTTCGCCCGGCGGTCGGCCGTGGCGCCGCTTCCCAGCCCTAGTTCCGCGGACTAACAACCTCAGAAACTGGGCAGTACCTTGAGTCATTTATCCGTAGTTACTACAGTGCACCCTCGAATACCGTTTTGGAACATGGTTCTTAAGCATCTAGGAAGCCCTCTGATTCACCGGGATAATGGCCCTCAAACAAGGGGGCTACTTTCCGATGTTGCGAAACTTCTGTCTGGCGATGGCCGTGTCCGTCGCGCTGCTGCTTACGGGGTGCGGCGGCGGCACCGGCATCAATAACTCCGGAAGCGTAGTCTCGCAGCCTCCAGCGCCACCTAACAACGGAGGTGGCACCCAGACACTGCCAAATCTGAGCGCGACAAGCAACCTTGACTTTGGAGGAATTTTCGTTGGAACGACGCAGGATGCCTCCGTTACCTTGACGAATAATTCCATATCCTCTCAGACCATCACCGTATCTCAGCTCAATTTCACGGGCGCCGACTATGCGCTGGCTTCGAATCTATCCTTGCCAGCCACCGTTGCGGCCGGGCAAAACTTGATCGTGCCGGTCGCGTTCACGCCTTCGACATCGGGAGCGGACGACGGAACTCTTGTAATCGTTAGCGACGCCGCGGACACCAATCTGACGGTTTCGTTAAGTGGTGCTGGCGTTGTAACAGGGGCCCTCGCTTACACTCCTTTGGCACTGGATTTCGGGTCGGTTACTGTTGGATCCCGGCAGAACATGTCTGTGATCCTTTCGAACAGTCCCCTGAACAACGCGAATATTGACATCGGACAAGTTAGCTTGGCAGGTGCGGATCTCAGTCTGAGTTCCCCGCCCGTGCTTCCAGCGACGCTTACACCAGGTCAAACTTTAACCGTCACGGTAACGTTTTCGCCATCCACGGGTGGCGCGAACGCCGGTTCATTGACTATCTCCAGCAATGCCCCTAATAACGGCGTCACTTTGCCGATTTCGGGATACGGTCTCGCCGCGAACCAGCTGAATGCCAGTCCGACAACTCTGAGTTTTGGCAATGTCTCGACTGGAAACAACAGTTCGTTAACCGGCGAACTCACGGCCGGAACTTCGACGATTACGGTTTACTCCGCTAGCATCACAGGATCGGGCTTCTCTCTCAGTGGTCTGGATTTTCCAGTTACGGTTTCCGCAGGCACAAGCCTTCCCTACACGGTTACGTTTGCTCCCACGTCGTCGGGCGAATTTAATGGAACCCTCTCGTTCACCAGCAGCGCCTCGAACTCGCCAACAATTCAGAACCTTAACGGCACAGGCACACAAAATGGCGGCGGCTCAGGCGGCTCGGGCGGGGGTGGAACACCGTCGGGCGCCATCGCCGCCGACTTCTTCAATCTTGACATCGGCAACTTTCGATCGCCTTGGCCAAACAAGTTAGGAGTAAACATCGGTGTCTGGCGCACGTTAGGCGCAGAACTACGATGGAGAGATATTGAAACCTGCGACGGCGGTTCTGATCCTACAAATGCGTGCTACACGTGGGCCGCTTTCGATAAATGGAATGCTGCAGCGGCGGCGAACGGAGAAAGTATTCTGTTCACCACCTATTACACACCGACATGGGCATCTTCTAATCCCTCGGGTAATTGCCAGGACGGAAATACTGGCGGTTGTTATCCCCCGAACGACGTGGAAACCGGCGACTACTACTGGAAAGGGTTTCTTACAGCGCTTTACACGCACACTTCGACCACGCCGGGGCTAGAAAATATCAAGTATTGGGAGTGTTGGAACGAACCTAACGTGCCAAGCGAGTACAGTGACAACAACTCCGATCCCGCTGTAGCCCTGGCAGACTTGAATACCCTGTGCTCGGACTTGCATACAACGATCTCAACACTCGACCCCACGGCGAAGTTCACAACTCCAGCTCCGGCTCTCGGTCCGGGGGTGGTGAAGTGGATGACAACATGGATTGCTGATGGCTACGCCAATTATGCCGACTATATCGCGTTTCACGGTTATGTTTGTCCTGGTCAGGGAACCTGCGTACTGAATAGCGCCGAGACGATTGTACCAATCATCCTCACACCGTTGAAGGCGCTGATCGCGAGTACAAAAGGCACTCCCAACGATGTAACTGGCAAACCGATGTGGGACACCGAAGGCAGCGACGATTCAGGGGGCATACCGCTGACGGACCCAGACCAACATGCGGCGTTCTATGCGCGCTACACCCTTGTACAGCAGTCTGCGGGCATCGCACACTATTCGTATTGGGGGTATGACTTTACGGCCGGCATCGCTCTCGTAAACAATCCCGGCGTGCCTTCAGCCACACTCAACATTGCCGGCATCGCATGGCAGCAGATTTACACGTGGACGGTAGGTTGGGCATTCTCAACACCATGCTCGAATACCTCCGGCTCTATTTGGCAGTGCACTTTAACCAATGGAACGTCCACGAGCTTAATCGTTTGGGACACGTCTCAAACGTGCTCCAACGGAGTCTGCACTACGAGCAACTTCACAGCGCCAGCTGGCTATTCTTCCTATCAAGACCTCGCCGGGAACACAAACTTCATCGCTAATAACACCGTTCCGATTGGAGCTAAGCCAGTTCGACTCCAATAACGAATCAGACCAGCAATCAGATAGACGGGCGCGGTTGCCTAAGCGGCAACCGCATTCGCCACCCATTCCCCGGCTTCTCGCGTGCCTAAGGCTCCACCGAGATCTTGGGTGGTGCGCTTCTGTTGAATAGCTTGAAGCACGGACGCTTCGATCTTCGTGGCATTCTCAGTCATCCCCAAATGCCCTAGCATCATCGCGGCGGTAAGGATGGCGCCGAAGGGATTCGCGATGTTCTTCCCGGCAATCGGAGGAGCAGACCCGTGCACGGGTTCAAACATTGAAGTCTTGCCGGGATGAATATTGCCGCTCGCGGCCATGCCGAGCCCGCCCTGGAGTCCAGCTGCCAAATCGGTGATGATATCGCCAAACATATTGTTCGTCACGATCACGTCAAATTGCCCTGGGTCGCGGACCATCTGCATGCAAAGCGCATCCACGTACATGTGTTCGGCCTTCATTTGCGGATATTCGCTGGCTACTTCTTTGAAAACGCGCTGCCACAGGCCACCAGCGTGCGTCATCGCATTGGACTTGTCACACATGAGCACGCGATTGCGGGGACGACCGTCGTGTTTGGTGTGTCGTTCTCCAAATTCGAAAGCAAAACGAACGACGCGTTCCACCCCTTTGCGCGTATTGATGTCTTCTTGAATAGCCACTTCGTCAGCAGTTCCCTTTTTAAACACTCCGCCAACATCGCCATAGACGCCCTCGGTATTTTCGCGAATCACTACAAAATCCACGTCTTTGGGTTGAACACCCTTGAGGGGACATAGAGATTCGTCCAGCAGGCGAACGGGACGAACATTGGCATACAGGTCCATCTGAAATCTCATCCCCAGAAGTATTTCCTTGGCATGAAGGTTGGTGGAGACACGTGGATCGCCGAACGCGCCCACAAGAATGGCATCAAAATCGCGTTCCAGCATGGCAAATCCACCTGGCGGCACCGTCATTCCGTCGGCAAGATAACGATCCGCGCCCCAATCAAACTGCGTGGTTTCAAATTCAGCGCCCGCTGCGATAAGGACATTGAGCGCCTGTGGAATGACTTCTTGCCCGATGCCGTCGCCAGGAATAATAGCAATACGTTTTTTTTGAGGCACGCCAAAAAAGTAACACAAACCACGACTTCGCGCGGCAGTCCCCATCAAACTCAGGCTTTATAATTGATATAGGGATGGATCCAGAGATTATCAGCGCGCATGCAGACGTTGCCAGCGATCACGACCGCCCGGGCTTTCAAGCCTCCATTGCGGGCTGCGCCGTTTTTGACCTAAGCTCAAAGGCTCGAATTCGTGTAAGCGGATCTGATCGCGTACGCTGGCTCAACGGCATGGTGACGAATAACATTCGCGACCTCGCCTTGGGCCAAGGCCTGTACGCGTTTTTGCTGAATCCACAGGGCCGAATTCTAGGGGATTTGTACGCGTACAACGTGGGCGATGAGCTGATTGTCGAGACTGACAAAACACAGCTGTCCAAGATTCTGGAGATCTTCGAGCGTTACATCATCATGGACGACGTCGAAATCGCTGATATCACCCAAAGGCAATTGGTCATTGGCGTTGTGGGGCGCAAAGCACAAACGATTTTGGCGGCCTCGGGTCTTCCGGTACCAGCCTTGCAACCCCTAAAATTCGCGACCCTGCCATGGCTTGGCAAAGAAGCAACCATCATTCGCGGCGACTTTCCAACCGTCGAGACCTACGAAATATGGGTTGCGCCCGAAGATGCGGAATCGGCACTCGCAGCGATCGGGAACGCTGGGGCGGTCCCTGCTGGTGCGACAACGCTTGAACGGATGCGCATCGTGTCGGGAATTCCCCGTTATGGCAGCGACATTCGAGAAAAAGACCTGCCGCAAGAGACCGAACAATATCGTGCCCTGAACTTCAATAAGGGCTGCTACATCGGGCAGGAAATTGTGGAACGAATTCGTTCGCGGGGCGCGGTACACCGCCAATTCACGGGCTTTGCGATTGACGGAACGCTGCCGGAACCCGGTGTGGAAATACAGTTTGAGGGCAAGAAAGTGGGCGAAATCACGAGCGTGGCAGCGGTGCCGTTCGGAGATAGTACCCGTAACATCGCGCTTGGCTACATCAGACGGGAAATTTCCGCACTGCACAAGTCTCTGGATGGTGGACGCTTCCAGGCTACGCCCGTTAACGTCCCATTCAGTGAATTCTTTCAGAATTGAACGTTCTGCGACCGGAGACAAATATGGCAAAAAAAGAACAAGAAACCTTTACAGTGACCGACCGGCGGCTATTTACCAGCGAGGGCGACGTCCGGGAAGACGCCAGGGAAGATGCACACAAAGAAGGGCCGGGAGAAGCTCGACAAGAAAAAACTGCATCTCCGGCAGCGACGAGTTCTCCTGCGGCCGGCGAACCCCCGCCAGTCACGCAAGAAGCCATGCCTCCGGCCCCGACCGCAGTGGAGCAGCAACAGCAGGCTGACGCCTATCGCGAATCCTCGCGAGATATGGATCGCCGCGTCGAGCAGGGTGGTCATTCCACCAAAGACCTCGAAGTCACATTTGAACGCTTTCTGGCATCGCTCTATATGAGCGCGATGATGCAACTTGGCATGATGCATGAGGAAGGCGGCCAACCACGGTTGGATCCCATCAGCGCGCGTCAGACGATTGACACCCTCAGCCTAATCGCGGACAAGACGAAGGGAAACCTTACGAGCGCGGAGCAGACATTCCTGCAAAACTGTTTATACGAACTCCGTATGGCCTACGTGGAAGTCATCAACGCTCTTTCCCGTGCCCCGCAAAGTCCGGCTAGCGTCGCTGGAGGCAGCCCTGGCGAGGTTAAGCCCGGCTTCAGCAAATGAACGCAACACTAACCGTGCTCGGCAGCGGCACGTCCATGGGAGTGCCCACAATCGGCTGCAATTGCGCTGTCTGCCATTCCTCGGATCCGCATGATCGACGCACGCGCCCGTCCGTGCTTATCGAGTACGATGGCCACGGCGTGTTGATTGATACCACCCCGGACTTTCGGGAACAGGCGATACGAGAACACATTCGACATCTTGATGCGGTAATTTACACTCATACGCACGCAGACCATATTCTCGGGATCGATGACCTTCGGCCGCTCAGCTATCACCATAAGCCGGGGAAACTGCCGCTCTATGCCAAACCTGACGCGGCGGAGTTTCTGCAAAACATGTTTCGCTACATCTTCGAACCCAAATATAAATTTGGCGGCTTGCCGCAAGTAGAATTGCGCGCGATTGACAGCCCCGTGGATCTTTTTGGCGCTAAGTTCGAACCAGTAACCGTCATCCACGGCGAGACAGAAATTTACGGTTACCGTTTCGGTTCGGCGGCCTACTTAACGGACCACAGCAGCATCCCACTGATATCTCTTGGGCAGTTGAGGAATCTCGATATTTTGTTTCTGGATGCCCTTCGTCATATGCCCCACCCGACGCACTCCACTGTGGAACAATCTTTGAGCATCGTCGAGGAAGTAAAGCCTAAACGGGCGTTCTTTACGCACATTTGCCACGATTTGCCGCATGCCGCGACGAATGCGAGTTTGCCTCCTCACGTCCGCCTGGCTTACGACGGCATGAAGCTGGAGTTTGAAATCTGACTTATGAAAGTTTTTCACCAGCTTAGCGAACTCGAAGGATTCGGCCCGACAATCGTCAGCATTGGCAATTTTGACGGCGTGCACGCCGGTCACGTTCAGGTTGTCGACCAGATTGTGAAGCTCGCTAAAGAACGCGGCTTGAAATCTCTGGTTCTGACGTTCGAACCACATCCGGTTCGATTTCTTCGGCCGGACGCGACTTTGAAGCTCCTGACTCCTACTCCGGAAAAGTTGCGATTGCTCGATGAATTAGGGCTGGACGCTGCACTCGTACTGTCTTTCACACAGGAACTCTGCCAAATGTCGCCCCGCGAGTTTACGCGCAATATCTTAGAGAGCGGCGTGCAGGCTCGCGAGGTCCACGAAGGTTACAATTTCCGCTTCGGACACAAGGCGGCGGGTGATGTAAACACTCTCACCGCATTGGGTCGCGAGATGGAATTTGAAGTTGTCATTTATCCGGAAATGAAGCTGCGGCGGGAGTCCGTTTCCAGCAGCCATATTCGTTCACTTCTGATGGAAGGACGCGTACAAAGAGCTCGCCATCTGCTCGGCAGGCCGTTCAGCATCGCAGGAACTGCGTCCGAGGGACGCGGCTATGGCAGCAAATACACGGTACCCACAATTAACTTGAGCCCCTACGGTGAATTAGTTCCCAAACATGGCGTGTACATCACGCGGACCGGTGTGGGCGCGGAGCTGTTTAATTCCGTGACAAATATAGGCAATCGACCGACCTTTGGTGTGGATTCGTTTGCCATTGAGAGTCACTTGCTCGATTTCCATCCCCTCGCGCTGCACGCGGACACGGTAATTGAGATTTGCTTTTTGCAAAGACTTCGCGACGAAGTTAAGTTTCCTTCGGTTGAAGAGTTGCGGGCCCAAATCGGCAAAGACATCCACAGGACCCGCCGATTCTTTCGGGCCATTCAAGTCGAAGGTCGTCTTTGTGGGCCGCGATGTGCGCTTTCAATTCAGCAGCGGACATTTTGTTTAAGTGCTGCAAAGTCTGACTCTCAGTGCTCAGATTGCTATGCAACACAAGCAGGATCGGGTTCCCGCTGGGCCACTTGTTGACTTCATAACGAAAGATATCCGAGAGATGCGACGACGTAACGCTGTCCACGGCATTGTTTTTATTCACGATAACCGCGAGATGATGTGCAAAACATGGAACCGAGAATACGAGAAGCAGCAGCGCTGCGCACACACGATAGAGTTTCATATATTTAGGTAGGCCTCCCGAATAGTCTTCGCCGCCACCGGCCCACAATCAAGCGCAAAAAGACCGGCGCACCTAATTGGTAAAAAAATGTCATGAAATTGTCGCGCGTTTATTCGATAAGTTCGAGTGCCTGTACCGGCGCATTCGATTGCCGGCCAGGTGACTGCACGACGACAATGGCAACAAGAACCATGATGATACCGATAGTTTGAACAGCACGAAGCGTCTCTCCAAGCACAATGGCCGCAATTACGATGGAAAACACGGGTTCGAGGCAACTAACAACGATCGCGCGCGTTGGCTCGAGATGCTGCAGACCCGCAAAGTAAAACGAGAACGGCCCTAGCACTGACAGCAGCGAAAAAACAAACAAGAAGAGCCACTGTGCGCCGGAATAATTGGCCGAGAGGACTTTGGCGGGAGGATTCACCAGGATCCAAAATAGCGATGCCGAAAGCGTCGTATAGAGCAAGACCGTCCACCGGCTGTGACGGGCAAGAATTCCATGGCCACCAACGTTATAGAACGCAAACGAAAGAGCTGCGAGCAAGGCCGCGCAAAGGCCTATCTTGTCGAGCTTCAACTGTCCCCGGCTGAAGATTTGGATGACGAGCGCAATTCCCATAACTGCGAGTGCGACGGCGCCGATACGCTGAGGTGTCGGTTTTTGTTGCCCTCGCATTATGGCATAGAGCAGCACCCAAACCGGGGCTGTATATTGCACAACGATGGCCGTTGCGACGTTCGTTCGCTGAATCGCAAGATAATAAAAATAGTTTGATGGCGCGACACCCAGGATACCGAGCAATGACAACCTGCCAAAATCTCCCCACGAGATTCTCATGGTCTCCCTGTCTCTACTAGCGAGAAGAATCGCCAACAATGTCACGAAGGAGAACGTCGTGCGTGTCTGAGAAAGTATCAGAGGATCGACGGGATGCAAAAATTGCCCCGGCAACAACCGACCCGTGAAAGCAGCCCGTCCAAGCGTCGCACTTACTCCCCATAGAAAAGTTGCACAAGCAATATAGAGGTATCCCCGCCGCGGGCTGGGTACAGTTTTCGTATTCAAGAATTTACATACTCAATGCGGAAGCTAATCTTGGCGGTCTTTTCGAGCATGGCGGAAACCGAACAATACTTCTCCTTCGACAGTTTGACGGCATCCTCCACAGCCTTGTGTGTCACATCGCCGCCCACACAATAAAGCAAACGGATCTCGGTAAAAACCGTGGGCGGGGAGGTCGCACGGTCGCCTTCCGCGCTGACTTCGAGGCTCGTGAACGGCTCGCGTTTTTTTCGCAAGATGCTGGCAACGTCGTATCCAGTGCATCCGCAGAGCGCGATTAGGACAAGCTCTGTGGGGCTGCTGCCGGCGTGACTGTCGCCATCTACCATGATCTCGTGGCCGCTGCCAGCGATACCAGTGAACTGTTGTTTTTCTTTCCAAGTAGCGCGTGCCGTAATCATTGGTGTGACCTCCTGGCTACCGGCGGTTGTCGGTTTGCGGCTCGGGATGAATTAAGACCCGGTAGATCTCGGGCGCTGCCTGCTTGAATCGTATTTCCAATTCGGTCGACGCTTCGTGCACGCGCGACAACGGCAGCTCATCGGAAAAAGTGCAATGGCACGATATATACAGTCGGCCACGAATCCGCTTAATTTCAAGATCGTGCATATCCAGAATCTCTGTAAATTCCGTCGCCACATGCTTCAGCTTTTCTTCCAGACGAGCATCGCGCACAACCTCTTCGCTGGTCTCAATCGTAGCCGGCTCGCTCTCGATGTGCGTCAGAATCGTCGAAATCTCTGGAACGTCGCTCCGGATTTCCGACTCGATTTGAGTAACTTTGTCGTGGGCATCTTTCAGCAATAGCCGTTCGTCTAATTCAAGATGCTGCTCCACGTGCAGGCGACCAGCGATATCTTGCACACTCACATCGTGGACGTTGACGTTGTTGCGCGTAGCTACGGCCCGGACACGGTCGAAAATATTCTCCGAAAATCCGGCTCGAGGGATTGAACGCACCATAACGTCGGCATTGGGGAGCACGCTCTGTACCGCTGCGGTCACCGAATCTGCGACTTGCTCGGAACGCTGGAAAGTAACGTTCCGCGCCAGACCGATGGAAAGGTCTGCGAAATACCGGTTGCCGGCGCGGCGTATGCGGACACGATCCACTTCGAGCAGGCCATCCACGCCGGAAACCGCGTGAATGATTTTGTTACGAACGCCCGTTGGTGCGGCATCGAGGAGCGCATCAATGGTTCGGCGCCCCAAGCGGCCGCTCACGTAAATTACCACCCCGGCGACAAATAACGCGGCCATCGCATCGGCGTAGCGCAACCATGGAATCTGATGCAAACGGCCCCACCAAACCAGCCCCAGGCCGACCACAACCACGCTGCTCGACCAAATGTCAGTTGAGAAATGCAGTGCGTCAGCCTCAAGCGCCTGGCTGTCATATTTCACTGCAATCCGGCGCAGCGCGCGCGAACGCCAGAAATCGACGCCCATCGAGGCAAACATTACTACGAAGGCAGACACACCGGGTTCGATTTCGACCGAATGAAAAAAAAGCCGCCGGAAGGATTCACGAACGATCCAGATGCAGGTTAGTAGCAACAATCCGGTTTGCACAAACGCCGAGAAGTTTTCGACCTTGCCGTGACCGTATTGATGATCGGCGTCCGCCGGTTTATCCGAGACGCGCACAGAAAAGAAAGTTACAGTGGCTGCAACAAGATCCAGCCCAGAGTGAGCGGCTTCCGACAATATCCCGAGGCTCGACGTGGTCAGTCCTACGAACACTTTCAAAATGGTAACCGCGAGGGCAGCTAGGACGGAATTGCCCGCTACTGCGCGCTTTTCGGAGCGCATGGATTCGCTTTGGAAGATTACGGGAGATCCCGCCATACGAGCATTATGACCGCGCATCGGACTTCCGCCAAGTTGCCATCCAGCTTCCAGTTCAAGGTCTTCTAACTCGACTGACCAGTCGTCGACGTACCCTGGTAATGGGATAGGCGGGCATCTCTGTGCTAGGATTTTAGTGGATTTGCATCTTTCCTGGAGGATTCCTACACAATGATCCAACGCGGATTGGTATGTCTGCTGCTCGCTGGCATGACCTGGGCACAGACCCCGAACTCGACCTCAACGCCCGCTCCGACCGACAAACCGGCGGCGCAATCATCTCAGCCGGGATCTCCGGCAGCTCAGCCAGCGGCACCTGAAGTGGCGCCAGACGCGCCGGTTATTACCATTCAAGGCTTGTGTGACAAAGGCGACACGACTGCTCCGGACTGCAAAACAGTCATCAATCGAGCTGATTTCGATCATTTGGTCGAAACCGTCGCACCAAAATTGCCTCCTCCGGGACGCAAACAATTTGCCAACCGCTACGCCAACGCTCTCATTATGTCCCATGCTGCCGAGCAGCAGGGTTTGGACAAAACGCCTCGTTTCGAGGAGATGCTGCGGTTAACGCGGATGCAATTGCTACAACAAGCAATCGGACAGAGTGTGCAAGAAAAAGCGGCACAAGTCCCGGATAACGATATCGAGGATTATTACAAAGCTCACCAACCGGATTTTGAGCAGTTTCACCTCGTCAGAATTTATATTCCCCGCCACAAAGAAGCGCTGCCCAACGCGCCCAAGCTGAGTGAAGCCGCGCAGGCAAAACATGATGAACTCGAGGCTGCCGCCATGAAAAAAGTAGCAGAGTCGATTCGCACCCGCCTTGCTGCCGGTGGAGATCCGGAGGCTTTGCAAAAAGAAGCCTACACAGCGGCACGGAACAAACTGGAGCCTCCAACCACGAAACTCGACAATATGAGACGAAACATGCTTCCTCCGGCACAAGCCCCGGTCTTAGACCTCAAACCGGGCGAAGTATCTGCTGTGCTTGAAGAGGATACCAATTACGCCGTATTCAAGATGGTCAGCAAAGAGGAATTGACTTTGGACAAAGTGCATGACGAAATTCGCAATACATTACGGGGCCAAAGAATTCAAGAAGGCATGCAGGCGATTCAAAAGGACGTGAAAACAACCTTGAACGATGCCTACTTCAACGTCCCTGGCGCACCCGCGCCGGGCTCGAGAATGCCCATGGGCGGACCCGGCGGAATGCAGATGCAGATGGCTCCCCCGCCTCCTCCCAAAAAGTAAGGAATGGATAACGACAAACCAGTCGTCGTGGTCACCGGCCTTTCCGGAAATCTGGGACTTCGTTTGCTACCTCAGCTGACGGAGTTCCAGGTTATTGGAGTGGACATACATCCTCCGGAGACCACTCTTCCGGTCCACTTTGTAGCTATGGACTTTGGCGAAGAAGACTCCTGCCGCGAGTTTTATCTTCTCCTTAAGGAATACAGGCCCGTGGCGGTCGTGCACCTTGCATTCGTGATTGATCCCCAGCGGGCGGGAGTAGTCGATCCCGATCGGATGTGGCAAATCAACGTCGCGGGAACAGCGCGAGTCCTGGAAGCGATCGCGGAAGCCAACCGCGAAGACGCCATCGTCGAGAAATTTATTTATCCCAGCAGCGTTGCCGTCTATGGTCCGGACCTCAACGCTCCAGTAACTGAGGATGCCCCTTTAAGAGCGCATACCCTGCCTTATGCGGTCCATAAAATGGAATGCGACAAAGTCGTGCAGCAACGCGCGCCGGCTTTGCAAAGTTGCAGCGTTTACATGTTGCGGGCCCATATTTTTGCCGGAAAAACCGTCGACAATTATTTGATGGGTGCGTTTCGCGGTACTCCGAACGGCAAGAGCAAGCGCGCCGCCAAAATGCGGAGCGAGGACAGGCGTTTGCCTTGCATGTTGCCCTATGGCCAGCGTTATCTCGATCACCAACTGCAATTCGTTCATGTGGACGACATTGCGCGGTTGATATTGCACATTCTGCGCAAGACGGAACCCGAAGCTCAGCGCATTACTGTGCTGAATGTGGCGGGACGCGGTGACCCTCTCAGTTTCGCCCGATGCATCGAATTGGCGCACGCCAAACTCATGCGCGTCCCTGGAAAATGGGGATTCGGAATAATACTGGCGGTCCTATGGAAGTTGCGCCTCTCTTCCATTCCCCCAGAAGCGCTACCCTACATGACGGGCCAATACACAATGAATACTGACCGGCTTAGGAAATTTCTTGGCCCGCAGTACGAAACCGTCATTCAATACAAGATCACCGACGCTTACACCGACAGCTTCGCCAAGTAATCTAACTACTGGTAAACCTTCGGCGCGCCCAGACTTCCTTTCGGGGGTAAGTGCCTCACATAAAGCACCAACTCCCAGATTTCCTCGTCACTAAACATGCTTTTTGATGCCGGCATGCCCGAAGGGAATATCCCGTGTTTTATGATCCATTTCAATTGACCGTCAGTGTAGCGTTGAACGTTTTCTGAGTTGAGCGGTGGCACTGGCGGAGACACTTTTTCGGCGAATGGCACACCGGTGTTCTGACCGTCCAACCCGTGGCACACCATGCAGTACGGCCCAAATATCTTCTGCCCATGGCGAATATTTTGATCCGAGGATAACTGCGGGCAGGCGGATTTATTCCAAAATTATTTTTGGACTGGTTAGGGAATAAATTGCGGGCCGGTTGGTTTACTTTAGTGAGGTGCCGAAGGACCGTGAGACAACCGTGAGGTTCGCAGAGTTGGCGATGCCCTTGTTCGATCAGTTGTACAACTTTGCGCATTGGTTGACGCAGGACCGGTCCGAAGCCGACGACCTGGTGCAGGAGACTTACGCCAAGGCATTGCGGGGATTTTCATCGTTTCAGCCGGGGACGAACTTTCGGGCATGGATTTATCGCATTTTGCGCAACACGTTTTTGACTTCACGGACTGGATTAAAAGCGGCTGTTATGACCGTGGAGCTCGATGAAGCTACAGATGAACTTGCGGTGACTGATACTCCGGAAAGTATTTTCATTGATCAGTCGCAACAACAAATATTGCAAGAGGCAATTGGGGCTTTGCCGCTACACTATCGCGAAGTCGTGCTTCTCTGCGATGTGGAAGAAATGTCCTACAAAGAAATTGCGGAGACGCTTGCGATTCCTGTAGGCACAGTGATGTCGCGTTTGGCCCGCGCGCGCCGGGAATTGCGGCAAGAGTTACAAGCGAAGCTTGTTGGATGACGAGATATAAAGAGATGAGGAAATCAAATGGCTGATTCGTTCAGCACAAAGATTGCGACCTATCTCGATGGAGAACTTAGCGCAGATGAAATGCGCACGATGGACACGCATTTGCGCCAGTGCGCTTCTTGCTCCGCAGATGCCGTCGCTCAGTTGCAGACGAAGCGTGCCATCAAGCTGGCAGGCGCTAGGTATTCGCCCAGTTCGGATTTGCGCGCCAAGATTCAGCACCAACTTGTGCTAAAGAAGTCTGTGCAGTGGCAGCAGTGGCTTTGGGCGCCAGTCTTCGCGGTTTTATTGATTGGCGTGGGGCTGTACCTCTATCACGCGACGAATAGCCGCGACCAACTTTATGGCGAATTGGCTGATCTCCACGTGGCAACTTTGGCCAGTGCAAACCCAGTGGATGTGATTTCGACAGACCGGCACACGGTGAAGCCATGGTTTCAGGGGAAAATTCCCTTTTCCTTCAACCTGCCCGAATTGAATAACTCTGATTTCACGCTCATCGGCGGCCGGATTGCCTATCTTGGACAGTCCCCTGGCGCTCAACTTATCTATCAAATTCGCAAGCACGAGATTTCCGTATTTATTTTTCAGGATAAAAGCTTGTCCGGCAGAGTACGCCTTGCATCCGGCAAGCAACTATCGTTCACCACGGAAAGCTGGAACGAGGATGGCTTGAGCTATTTCGTGATCGGAGATACGAACGCCGACGACATCAACCGCCTCGCGGAATTGCTGAGATCAGCTGCAAAATCCTAGCTGCCTGTTGCCGCGGCTATCTTTTCCCGAGATAAAGCCCGGCAATGGCGAACGTATACGGTGTCCAGCGAGCCTCGCTAAAGCCAGCCTGTTTCATGCGTTGGAGCATCTCGTCTGGCTCAGGAAACCGCTCCACCGAAGCGGGAAGATAGGCATAAGGGCCACGCACTCCGGAAATCAAAGTGCCGATCTTCGGCAAAACATGCTTGAAATAGACACGATAGATTTTGCCCATCAGACCGCCAGGTTCACTGAAATCCAGAATTCCTGCTTCGCCACCCGGTCGCAGAACACGCGCAATTTCTCGCAGGCCCGCGTCGTAGTCCGCAAGATTCCGGAATCCAAAGGCCGCCGTAACCAGATCAAAGCTGGCGTCAGGAAACGGCAACCGCAGAGCATCCGCTTCGATCCAGCGTAACGGCGTTCCTGACGATTTCTGTGCGGCGCGTTCAAGCATCGCGTGGGAAAAATCCGCGCCAAATATCTTCGGGCCAGCTTTCCCCGCGCGGCGCCGCAACGCGGAAGTCATATCGCCAGTACCGCAACAAAGATCGAGAATCTGCGCATCAGGACGACTCAAGATATGCGAAAAAGTCCGGGCGGTCCGGTTCCACCAGACGCGGTCAATGTTCAAGGAGAGCACGTGATTGAGCAGATCGTAGCGAGGCGCAATGGACGTGAACATTTCGCGCACCGCGCGCGATGCCGAATCAACGTCATGCGCCCCTTGCGGAGCTGCACCTCGCACCGGCGATTTGGTTAACGTCGTCATGCGGCGGCGATGTCTCTCAACTCATCCACGATCGCAACCATAAGGGTTTCCGGCACATCGTTTACGATTTCTACTCTTCCAATCTTGGTTGGTAACACAAAGTGAATTTTGCTGTCCGTGGTTTTCTTGTCTGCTTGCAACAGTCCAAGAATACTTTTGCCGCGAACAGTTACCTTTGGCAGCGGGCCGATATTCAAAATCGCGTCAATGATTCGCCGCGCTGAAAACGTATCAAGACGATTCGTAACAGTTGCGAGGCGCGTGGCGGCAATCATGCCCCAAGCTACGGCTTCGCCATGCAGAAAACGGCGATAATTGGATTCCGTTTCGAGCGCGTGGCCAATCGTGTGCCCAAAATTCAAAACACGGCGCAAGCCGCTTTCGCGCTCGTCAGCAGCAACAATCTTGGATTTCATCCTGACCGATTGGCCAACAATGCTCTCCAATTCTCGCGCGCCAAGCTTCGTACCCTTGCTTTCTATTTCTTCAAACAGCTTTGGACTGCCAATCACACCACACTTCAGTGATTCGTAGAGTCCAGCGCGAAGTTGGCGAGTGGAGAGCGTCGAAAGTACGCTTGTATCTGTGATCACTAAACGCGGTTGATGGAATGCGCCGACCAGGTTCTTTCCAGTTTTGAGATCGACTCCGGTCTTGCCCCCGACAGAAGCATCCACTTGAGCCAGCAGCGTGGTTGGAACTTGCACCAAATCAACCCCACGCATGTAGAGTGCCGCAAGCAATCCGGCTGTATCGCCGACAACTCCGCCACCGAAAGCAACCACGATAGATTTTCTATCTGCGCCAAGGCGCGACATGCGCACCGCGAGAGCTTCGACTGTCGCAAGCTTTTTATATGCTTCGCCGTCGGGCATTTCCAGAAATTCAACATGGAATCCCGCAGCTTTCAGCGACGCCTGAAGCTTTTTTCCCCACATGCGCCGAAC
>JBEKTR010000048.1:0-16239 GCA_049515835.1 Terriglobales bacterium | reverse complement strand
TAGGGAGGATCTGTTATGAAATCGGTTTGGCATTCGACATTCGCTTTTTGTCTTTTCTTGTTCCTATCGCTTGCGTTTTGGATCCCACCACTATTCGCAGCCGAACCTTCCTCGCAAGAAATCAATTCTGGCTGGCAATTTCGCGCCCTTGGCAATACTGACCGAACAGACATTAAGGATTGGCACGCCGCTCAAGTACCCGGCGTCGTGCAGACGGACTTGCTCAAGAATTCCCTTATTCCTGATCCTTTCGATCGCGACAACGAATTCCGTCTGCAGTGGATTGGCCTGACCGATTGGGAGTACCAAACCACGTTCCAAGTGGATGCCGGCACGCTCGGCCGCCAACACCTTGATTTAGTCTTTGGCGGTCTCGATACGCTTGCTGATGTTTATTTGAACGAAACGTTAATCCTTCATGCCGACAACATGTTTCGCCATTGGCGAATCCCGGCAAAGAAACTATTGAAATCCGGGCCCAATACTCTGCGTATCGTTTTTTTCTCGCCAGTCGAAAAAATGCTGCCTTATGTGAAATCGCTACCCTACGTTCTACCATCCATTTCGACGCACAACTTTGGGAACGAAGAAGACATTGCAACTGCTCCCTACACACGCAAAGCCCCCTATGAGTACGGCTGGGATTGGGGACCGCGATTTCTGACCGAAGGCATCTGGCAGTCGATCCGGCTCGAAGCCTGGGATGGAATGCGCATCGAAAATTTCCATATCCATCAGCGGACCATCACAAAAGATCAAGCGCTCGTGGATGCAGAAGTGGAAATCGAAGCGGGCGCGTCTTCGAAAGCAACGCTAATGCTTAGCCATTCGGAATTAGGGGGCGCATCAGTAAACGACGCCACACAGCCCATCCAACTCGATGCTGGCATGAATCACATTACTCTTCCCATTCGCATTTCATCGCCAAAGCTCTGGTATCCACTTGGCTATGGCGCGCAGGACCGTTATCAATTTTCTGCCGTCATAACGATTGGCAAAGAAAAGACAGGGAAAGAAACCGCGGTGCATGCCGACGTCAAAACGGGTCTGCGTTCGGTCGAACTTCGCCGGGTTGCAGATCAATGGGGCAAGAGCTTTGAGTTTGTCGTCAACGGCATCGAAGTGTATGCCAAAGGCGCAGATGTCATCCCCTTCGACAGCTTTCCCAATCGCGTCACACCGGCCATCCACCGGCAAATTCTCGAATCCGCACGCGATGCGCACATGAACATGGTTCGCGAGTGGGGCGGAGGGTATTACGAGTCCGATGATTTCTTCGATATCTGTGACGAACTCGGCATCATGGTCTGGCAGGAGTTCATGTTTGGCGGCGACATGGTTCCCGGTGACACTGCATTTCGCGAAAGTGTACGTCAGGAGGCGATTGATCAAGTCACGCGGTTGCGCGACCATCCGAGCATCGTGATTTGGTGCGGCAACAACGAAGTTGAAACCGGTTGGCACCACTGGGGCGACCGCCAGGAATTCAAAGAAGCCATTTCGCCTGCCACCCGCGATTGGGTCTGGCAGAACTACATGGTCATCTTCGATGACATTCTGAAGAGTGCTGTTGCGAAGTATGGTGACGCCGCGGCGTATTGGCCGAGTTCTCCGAGCGCCGATTTCGAGGACATTCCTGATAATCAGCACAACGGCGACATGCACTACTGGCAAGTCTGGCACCAGCAGGCGCCGGCATCGGATTACACCAAGCAATTTCCCCGGTTCATGACCGAATACGGCTTCCAGTCTTTTCCAGAAATGCGCACCATCAAAACTTTCGCGAACAAGCCGGAAGATTTTGACCTGCGTTCCGTAGTAATGCAGGCGCACCAGAAAAATAAAGGCGGGAACGAGCGCATTCTCACCTACATGCTCCGTGAGTACCGCGAACCCAAAGATTTTGCGTCTTATGTCTACCTAAGCCAGGTGCAGCAAGCAGAGATCATCAAGATCGGGGCCGAGCACTTGCGCCGCCAGCGTCCTCGCACAATGGGTGGTTTGTACTGGCAGTTGAATGATTGTTGGCCGGTGGCGTCGTGGGCCAGCATTGATTATTACGGGCGATGGAAGGCATTGAACTACTACGCTCGACGCTTTTATGACGATGTATTGGTTTCTCCGTTTTTGCATGAGGACAAAGTTGACGTCTATGTCGTCAACGATAAATTGCAAGCGATGAATGGAACCGTTCATGTCCGCCTGCTGGACTTCGACGGCAAGGTGTTGTTTGAGCAGAGCCAGGACGTTTCGATTCCGGCGCAGTCGAGTGCAATATACCTGACACTGAACAAGCCTGATCTCGCGGCGAAAGCCGATTTAAACAAGTCTTTTCTTGTGGTGGACCTGCAAACAGGCGGGTCGAAGATTTCTCAGAATTCGGTTTTCTTCAACGTTACGCATGATCTGGCATTGCCAGTATCACCCAAGATTGACGTCAGTTGGAGCCAGACTGCGGGCGGCATGACGGTCACTTTGAAATCCGCCCAACTCGCGCGCGACGTTTATCTGTCATTTGGGGATAACGATGTAAGGTTCTCCGACAACTACTTCGATCTGCTGCCAAACGAGCCGGTCACGATCACACTGAAGACAGCAGCTTCGGGAGACCAGTTGAAGCAGGCTTTGCAAGTGACATCGCTGTCCGACGCGTTTATGCAGAAGTGACATTTCGTCCAGTGGCGGAGCGGACTTGTAGTTCATAGGCCCGTTCCGCTTCGCTCGGCAACAGCACCCATAGCGTGTAAATGCCGAGTGCCGTCCCGAACGGCACATCGAAGAAAAGCGATACAAACGCCAAGGTGACGGCGACCGGCCGCGCCCACGATTCGCGTTGCAGCAATCCCCACCCCGCGGCGAATCCCGCGAATGCCTTCAAAGTCATCAGAAGGGCGAGAGCGCTTAAAAGCGTATGCAGAAATGCCGGGCGCTCCGGGTGGACGAGCGGATTGAAGATCGTGTTGGCAAGGATGTACAAAACCCCGGCATGGAGTCCGTTAAGCGCAGCCAGTGCGGGCCATAAAATTCCCAGCAAGCGAATGTGCTCCGACAGTCTACCCAATCGCGAAGATTGAACTATCGGGCTGCTAAGGGACTTGCCGCAGCGGTTGCAAAAACTGCTGCCCGCCTGTAGTTCGTTGCCGCATGCGTCGCAAAACATGGTTGCCTCCACTTTCAATTACGCGCAGACCCCGAATAATGTTCCCGGCGATAATACACTCGCGAAACGAAAAGGCCACCCGGCAAAAGGTGGCCTCTTCTTTCAAGGGAGAATAGTTCTAACGGAGGTTCAAAGCCGCTAAAACTTTCTGCGCAAATCTTATGGGCCGAAAAAGGCATGTGTCAATAGATTTTTGTGAAATAAATATCTTTATTTTCAATAACTTGCAAAATAGGTTAACAGGCAGCGGAAATGCCTCATTTTGAGACAAATAGGGATTGGCAGCTCTAAATGGCATGGATTGATATGCTTATGCACGGCGAGTCGGTTCTTCGACGATTTCCGTGACGTTCTCATCGATTCGAAGGGCGATGAATTCCACATCTTCGGGGCGGTCGAAAATGCGTCCGGGCCAGAAACGTTTGACCAGCAGTCGAAGGCCTCCAAAGGCGATGCCGGCGACAATCGCCAGTCCACCGATGATTGCGCAGAGAATAATGACGTTCACGACCAGGTTGCCGATGTTGTCTTTCTTACTGAAGTAAGTATTTTCATTCCAAGTGACATTGGCTTCGTAGTTTACCGAGGCAAGCAAGGCCCTGGCTTCGGATTGAGAGATTGCGCCAGTCGCGACGGCGACCAACGGCCCGGTGCGACGGTTATACAAAGGGGATGGTAAAGTAGTCGGCGAAGCAGATTGTGCAGCCTCAAAGCGGCGCAGTTCCTGGGCTGCGATTTGCGGAGTTGGGTAGTCGATCACCATCAACGTCGCTTCACCGCCAGAAGTGTTGAACTTGCCGAGCATCACTTCTGCACCGGATGAGAAATCAACCATCCGTGCGGGAACAGGCGCGTTCACTGCCGACAACGTCGCCGGGCCCAGAACATACTTCGCTGAGTTTGGAATGCTCGATTGTTGCGGCAAATAGGATGGTAGTGAGGGCAAATTTCCGGCGTTTCCGGCAGGCAACGGCAAATCTAAAGACAGATCGCGCAATTCGGCCGCAGACATTGCCGTCACTTGCTGAAAAACAGCATCCACGAGGATGTTGCCTTTGAAAAACAAGACGCGATTGTTCCAAGACGCACCACGGTCGCCGATTTTTTCTTCCAACATCGCCGGCACACGGTAGAACGTAAATGCCCCGTAGGCACCGCTGGCATCTGCGAAACGCGCTGCCCGGACGGTAAGTTTCTCGGTCCCGTTGCGCGCATAGACCGCGGTCGAAAAATCCCTGAACCCGTATTCTTTAAGAGGCAATGCGTTGGCGGCATCGGCCACCGAGGGATCGGTGCTCTTTTCCACAGCATTAGTCAGCCATCCCCCGAATTGTAAAGGAAGCACTGCCGGTCCAGTTGCAGGAGCAGAAGGCGCTTTCGCGAGGGCGAGATGCGCCACCAAGAGGCAACAAAATATGCGAAAACTCTTCATCTGCGCGTCTGACGCACAAAACCCCTTTAGTTAGACTACAGCCCGGCCGAGAAAGTTTCCAGACCGACGCGGGCGGGTGTAGAATCAATCCCGTTTCAGCGCACGTAGTCAGCCGTTCAAGAACGAGTTCCTGGAGCTTTCCATGAACCAACCTAGCAAGGGCGAACCTGGCAAGGACATAGCGGGCAGGGCCGAACGGATACGCACTCTTCAGCATCAAGGCAAAGAAATCTTATTGGTAGATTTTTCCGGCTGCCAATCCCCGGAAATCATTACTCTTCTAGCCGAAGTGCAAAGCCAAATTGGCGAGCAAGCGCAAGATTCGGTGTTTGTACTTGCCGATTTTTCGGGTGCCCATGTGGACCGCAATGCCTCTACGCGAATTAAAGAAGTGCTCGTTTACGATCGTCCCTATGTGAAGAAATCAGCCTGGGTAGGAACTGATAGCCTGCCGAAAGTCTTCTACGAAAATTTCAAAGCGTTCTCGCAGCGGGAGTTGCCTGCGTTCAAGACGCGGGCAGAAGCGATGGAATGGCTGGTAGGGGATCAATCAGCCGCGTAGTTTACGAAGCCGTTTGGCAGCCTCGTCCAAAGTTTCGTCCTTCTTGCAGAAAGCAAAACGCACTTGCTGTGCTCCATCTTGCGGATTGCGATAAAAGCTGGATCCAGGGACTGCAGCCACACCAATTTCCTTCACCAGAAAGCGCGTGAATTCAATGTCGTTGGCGTATGCGAACCCGCTGATGTCCGTCATGATGTAGTACGCGCCGCGCGGGCTGAAGCAACGGAATCCGGCATCCCTCAATACTGGCATGAGACGGTCCCGGCGGGCGCGATAGTTTGCGGCCAGGGATTGGTAGTAGGAGGGAGGCAGCCCGAGCGCCACCGCGCCAGCTTCTTGCAACGGCGCCGGAGCACCCACTGTTAGGAAATCGTGCACCTTGCGAATGGCACTTGTGATGTCGGGCGGCGCAATCGTCCATCCCACGCGCCATCCGGTCACGCTATAAGTCTTCGAAAGCCCATTGATCGTGACTGTACGTTCCTTCATGCCCTCGAGCCGGGCCAGCGAAATGTGGCGAGCGCCGTCGTACAGAATATGCTCGTAGATTTCGTCGGTGATGGCCAAAACATTGTGCTCAACACATAAATCGCGAATCAACTCCAGTTCGTGGAGCGTGAAGACTTTTCCCGTGGGATTATTGGGCGTGTTCACGATGATGGCTTTCGTCTTGGAATGAAAAGCTGCACGCAATTCCGCTGCAACGAAAGTCCACTCGCCCGTACCGTCATGCGGCGGATGTAACTTCACAAAGACTGGCTTGGCCCCGGAGAGCACGGAATCCGGCCCGTAGTTTTCGTAATAGGGCTCGAAGATGATGACTTCATCGCCCGCATTGCAGACGGCCATCAGCGTCGAAATCATGGCCTCGGTCGAGCCGCAGCAGACTGTAATTTGACGTTCGGGATCGACTTCGATTCCTTGCCACACCTGGGTCTGCCGTGCGATGGCCTGGCGCAGGTTCTTAGCGCCCCAAGTGATGGCGTATTGATTAAAATCAGCGCCGATTGCGTCCTGTGCCGCCTTCTTGATTTCCGTTGGAGCGGCGAAATCAGGGAAGCCCTGAGAGAGGTTCACCGCGCCATGAAGCAAGGCCTGGCGGGTCATCTCGCGGATGACGGATTCTGTGAAAAGTGCAGCCTTATCGCTTAGAAATTGCTTGTTGGGAATCGCGGCCTCGAGCATAAAACTCAGACTAGCACAGGAGGGCGTGGGAGCTCATGCGCGGGAGCCCGTCAACAGGTTCCCGCGCATGCATCAGCAAAAAATGCCGATTAGGCGCTCGCAGATCGCTTTGTGGTTTCGTAACAATCGCGGCAAAGCACAGGCCGCCCCTGGGTAGGCTTGAAGGGGACAGTTGTTTCTTTGCCGCACTGCGAACAGGTGGTAAGAGTTTCAACCTTATAAGTACTGCGATTGTGGGTCTGCGTGCGCACGTGGTGGGGAGATCCCAGCGTAGCCACATGTTTCGATTTGCACGATTTACAGCGTTTGGGGGGGCTGCGGAAATTCTTCTCTTGAAAGAAGGCCTGCTCGCCCGCAGTGAATAGAAAATCTGTTCCGCAATCGGCGCAGGTTAATACCTTATCCTGGAATTCCATTGAGGCGGCTCCTTTTCCCTTTGTGCCGGTGCACCGTGCTTCGGCAGGGAAGTGGACCCGCCGAAGCGCTGGCGCGCTCCGTCGAAATCCCCCTCAATGATTGACATAGGTTTGCTGGTTTTGGATTCGCCTTTCATGGGAAAGGCGAATCCACCAGTCTCGATTATTGTTTAGCCGCACCGGGGAAATGCGACCGTGAAAATACTAATCCTGCTCTTTTCGAGCTTTTTTGCGGCTACGCTTCCGAGCCAGCGCTTCTTTTACACGCTTCTTTTCGCCCGGTTTCAGATAAAACGAATGCCGTTTGACTTCTTTAATGATGTCTTCCTGCTGCACCTTGCGTTTAAAACGCCGCAGGGCATTCTCGAGGGATTCGCCCTCTTGCAATCGAATTTCCGCCAACGAACAACACCCCCAAACCCGTCCGAAATGGACCTTACAAGTTTTACAAGCTTTGAAGGGCAAGTCAAGCAGAGTCTCATATATCCGCTCATATCTCGGGTGGCAACTCCGGCTCACGCCGACAATCTAACCGTGGAAGCGTTAAACTAGGGTCATGAAACCGCAGAAGATTCGCTGGACTCTTCCAATATTGCTCGCCACTTCATTGCTCGCCGGGGGCAGTTTGTCCCACGCTTTCGCCGATGAAGGTGCGCTCGATACCTCGCAGCCCAAAGGGATTACGCCGGATGAAATTATCCAGAAGTTTACGGCTAAAGAAAAAGAGTTTAAACAGGCACTGGATCAATATGGATACCGCGAGTCCGTAAAGCTGCAAACCTTGGAAGGCGATACCCCGGATGGCGAATTTCAGGAGGTTTTTGACATCAGCTTTGACGATCAGGGGCGGCGAGTGCGCAATATGGTATTTGCACCGCAGCCGACGCTAAGCCGTATTGGACTCACGCGCGAAGATCTGGACGACATGGAGAATGGGTTTCCCATGGTGCTTACTTCAGACCAGGTCGCACAATACAACGTTCTTTATGTAGGGCAGCAGCAGGAAGATGAACTTCATTGTTACGTTTTTGACGTTGCGCCTAAGACGATCGAAAAAAACAAACGATATTTTCAGGGACGCATCTGGGTGGATGACCACGATTTTCAAATCGTGAAGAGCTATGGCCGGATGGTTCCCGAGACACGCGCTAATAAAAAAGGCAAGGGGAACGAAAATTTATTTCCGCAATTCACTACGTATCGAGGCCAGGTGGACGGCAAGTATTGGTTTCCCATCTACACCAGCGCCAATGATACTTTGCATTTCGTAGGGCAGGACGTAAAAATCAAGCAGGTGGTTAAATACACCGACTACAAATACTTCGGGTCCAAATCGAAGATTACGTTCAACGGGCAAGAGGTGCCTAAGGCTCCAGATGACCAGAGCAAACCTCAAACGCCGCAAAAATGAAAGGTCGAGCTTCTTAATAAAACAAGTATTTGCGCCACTTGTCGTCGGAACGGCCCATGAGCCGCATAATGTGTCGGCTAGTGTGTAGGTTGAAGGCGCGCGGCTCGCGTAGCAATTTCATTCCCGCTTCGTGAGGAAAATGATTGCCCTTGTGGCGGTTACACGTATGGCAGCAGGCAACCAGATTTTCCCACGAAGAATTACCGCCGCGCGAGCGCGGAATGACGTGGTCAAGCGTCAAATCTCCCGCTGGCAGGATTTCCGCGCAATATTGGCAGGTATTTCGGTCGCGCAACAGGATGTTCTTTCGCGACAGGGCACGCGATTGGTGCGGAATCCGGCGATATTCCAGTAGGCGAATAACCGAGGGCAGCCGCACTGCGAGCCGCGCCGCGTGCAGGAAGTGTCCGTTTTCTTCTTCAGTCATAGCCACGCCCTTGAGAACTAATACAAGAGCACGGCGAGCGGCACACACGTTAATCGGCTCGTAAGATGCGTTCAGCACAAGCACCGGGGCATGCAGGGCATGGGAATCATCATGCTGATGAATTCCCAGGGAAACAGGAATCGTCATTCCTCCCGCACCGGCCAGCGAATTGTTCCACATGCCCGACATAATAGTTAATCTTTATCCAGCGGCTGCCATCTTTGCGGGGATGGTGGCATCGTCGGCAAATCTTGAGCGTACCGGCTGAACTTCATATTTCAGGGTCCGCGCCACTGTCCCCACCCAGACTTTCGAGGCTCCAGCGCGGCGTAGAACGCGTGCACACTCCGAAGCGGTCGTGCCGGTTGTCAACACATCATCCACCAATAGGATCTCCCGGCCTTTGACGGTATCCGGGCGGGTCACGGTGAATGCTCCGCGCAGGTTTTCGCGCCGTTGATGGCTGCTTAGCCCGATCTGGGATAAAGTCTCGCGACGGCGCCCCAGGATTTCTGTGCGCAATTCAAATCGCATATTTGCTAAATGCTTGAGCGCGGCCCTGGCAATCAATTCTGCTTGATTGAACTCCCTCTGCTTCCGCTTCGACACATGAAGCGGTACCGGGATTACGAGCACGCACGCATCTGAAAATCCGGGTTCCAAACTGGCGATAATTGGAGCCAACTTTTGCCCGAGAATCGCCGCCGCGGGACGTACGCCATCGTACTTAAGCAAGTGAATCAATTCGCGCAGAGCGCCTTCATAACTACCGAACGCCACCGCACGCTCGTATTTTGGTCCGGCTTGCCGGCAGACTCCACACTGCGGACCGGCGTCTTGTCCAGCTAGATATGGCGTAAGGATGCGCTCGCCGCAAACCGAGCAAAGCGTGCCCGTTATCGGATGAATTGTTCCGAGACACTTTGTGCAGACTGGAAGACGGGAAATGCTGCTTAGAGGGTTATTGCAAATGCGACAGTCGGCGGGGAAAAACGTGGTGAAGAGGCTTTCGGCGATGCCCATCATCGCCCGCGGCAGGAACGCGCGCAACGCAGTACTGCTTGGGTCTGAACCCAGACTGCGGGCCCGAGTTTGGTCTCCGCTACTGCTGAAGACGAACCTCCTCATCCAGCGGGCGTTCAGGCCAGGCGCACGGACCGGGCGTTGCATCCGCCCCTGGTCAACCTGTTCCCAGTATAGCGGCACGGTTGAGCCCCGCGCAATCGCGGGTCGATACGGAGGTAACGGTTCAGGGATTAATTTACACGCGGTTCACACATTAGCGATTGCACTGTATGCTTGAACATTCCGCGCGCTTGTCACGCGAGGTTGCCGCGTGGTAAGGTTCGCGGGTTTGCAATATCCATCATTTCCAGAGGCTTAAGGATCCTTCATGGCTACCGGTACCCCGCCGAATAATGACCCTCAGAAATTCCGACCTTTCGTTCCTGAACATATTGAAATGCGTGAATTTACCTGGCGTGCCATGCTGCTCGGCCTCGCATTAACAGTCGTGCTGGGCGCGGCAAATGCATACCTCGGCTTGCGCGCTGGTATCACGATCGCGGCCACGTACCCCGCAGCAGTGATCGCTATGGCAGCGATGCGGGCATGGAAGGGATCGCTGTTGGAGGAAAACATCGCCCGGACCGCTGGTTCTATTGGAGAGTCAGTCGCGGCGGGAGCGATCTTCACCATTCCGGCATTTCTGCTCGCCAAGGCGTGGCCGTCGTTCCGACCAGCCGATGCCTACTGGAAATCGACAGCTTTGATTATGGTTGGCAGCATCCTCGGAGTGCTTTTCATATCGCTGGTGCGGCGAGTGATGGTCGAAGACCCTGAACTGCCATTCCCTGAATCGGTGGCGGCATCAGAGATTCACAAAGCAGGAAGGCGGGGTGCGGATGCAGCCAAATATCTGTTCTGGAACATCGGGGTGGGCGGCATTGTGTTTATGCTTGGACGCTTCGGCCTGTTTGCCTCTGACCAGGACTTCTATTTTCGCGTAGGAAGTTTAGGCCGCAGCCAAGTCAGCCTGGGAACCACTGGAAGTACAAAGGTGCTCGCAACGGGCGGAACGAGCATGATCTCGGCCCCGAGCGTGAGCCCTGCATACTTGGGCGTGGGTTACATCATCGGGCTCAAACTGGCTTCGCTTCAGTTTGCCGGCAGCGTGCTCGCGTGGGGGTTGATGGTGCCATTGCTTATGTATTTTCTAGGGCCGCAACTGCGGCAGTACATTCCCGCGGACACTCCCGACAATTGGGCCGCCATAGCAGCGGCGGTGTGGAGATTCATTGTGCGTCCTATCGCGGTCGGCGGAATGTTGGTGGGCGCCGCTTACACGCTGTTCAATATGCGGAAGAGTTTGACTGCCGGATTGGGCAAGGCCTTCGGCGATTTGCGCCAGACCGCCAGCCAGCGTGCTCAACTTTCGCGTACCGAACAATATATGAGTTCCAAGGCAGTCTTCGGCTTGATCGCTCTGATGTTCGTACTGATGTGCTTTCTCTACATCCACATCTCAGGCCTAGTGTGGCCAGCGGTATTGGCTGCTGTGGTCATGCTCTTCGTAGGTTTCTTCTTCGCGACGGTCTCCGGCAGCCTCGTCGGCTTCATCGGTTCTTCCAATAATCCGATTTCTGGTTTGACGCTTTCCACTTTGATCATTGCTGCGCTTCTCATGGTAGCCCTGGGAGTGTCGGGAACCTCAGGTGTGGCCGCGGTACTCGGCGTAGCAGCCGTGGTTTGCGTTTCAGCGGCGGTTGCCGGTGAACTCTTGCAGGATTTCAAAGTTGGCTACATTCTTGGAGGCACTCCACGCAAAATTCAGATGGCGGAATTGATTGCCGTCGTCGTTGCCAGTCTCGTGATGTATTGGCCGCTCATGCTGCTGCATGAGGCCAACATTAAAGCGGGCGGTATTGGATTCGGAGACCGCCAACTCTCGGCGCCTCAAGCTGGCTTAATGGCGACCTTGGCCGTCGGCATCGTGGGCGGAAATATGCCTTGGCCACTCGTGGTAGTCGGTGTTTTCTTCGGTATCGCTTTAATTATGATGCAAGTGAAAAGCCCGATGCTGGTGGCCGTGGGCATGTATCTGCCCTTCGAAACGACATGCGCTATTTTTCTCGGCGGGGTGTTTCGCTCCATCGGGGATTGGGCCGCTAACCGGCGAGGATTTAATCACGCGCAGAAAGCCCGGGTGGAAAATGCTGGAGTGCTGACCGCTTCCGGACTCATCGCAGGAGAAGCCATACTTGGGTTGCTCTGGGCAGGCTTGCAGTTCGCTCCTGCATGGGCGAGGCCGCAGATCTTCAGCAATCCGTCATACCTGGCAGGAATCGCAGTCATGGTTGCATTGGCTGTGTTGATGATCCGGTTGCCGCTATCGAGCGCTGGTGATCCCAACGAACCTGCGCCACCGACTGCAATGATGTAGATTTCTAACCACAGAGAGCACAGAGGAACACTGGGAAGATCACCGTGATTCTCTGTGTGTTCTGTGGTTTATTGTTCTTGCATGTCTATCGCGCAGAATACTGCCTCCATCCGCGAACGCATCGCCGCCGCGGCCCATCGAGCTGGCCGCAATCCTGATGAAATTACTTTGATGGGGGTGAGCAAGACGCATCCGCCGGAATTGATTCGGGAGGCTTATACCGCTGGCCTGCGCGTTTTCGGTGAGAATCGGGTGCAGGAAGTTTCCGGGAAAGCTAGTTCACTCGCTGCTTTGAAAGATGCAAAGTGGCACCTGATCGGTCATTTGCAGAGTAACAAAACTGCAAAGGCGGCAGAGTTATTTGATGCGATTGATTCACTCGATTCTTTGAAGCTGGCGGAGAAGCTAAACGCTTCTGCCAGTGTGTTGAGGAAGCACCTTGAAGTGCTCATCGAAATCAACGTCGGCGGAGAGGCGGCCAAGAGCGGCTTGCCGCCGAACTCTTCTGAATTGGAAGATCTCCTTAACGCCGCGCCCCGACTCGACCACCTCGTCTTTCGTGGATTGATGACAATTCCACCGTTCGTGGCGGATCCAGAAGATGCGCGTCTATATTTTCGGCAGTTGCGGGAGTTGAGGGATCGAATCGCATCGAGGAAATTACCCGCTATCCGCATGGACGTTCTTTCTATGGGGATGTCACACGATTTTGAGGGTGCGATTGAAGAAGGGTCAACTTGTGTGCGTGTGGGAACGGCGATATTCGGCGAACGCGGTAAGAGATGATTCCGATCTACGATAGCTTGGTAGGTCTAGTATTTGCGGTTAAAGTTCATCCTCGGGCAAAGAAGAACGCCATCACTGGAGAAGTCGGTGATGCGCTGAAAGTCTCTCTTACCGCTCCGCCTGCGGACGGCAAAGCCAATGCCGCTTGCATTGAGTTTTTCGCAAAGCTTTTGCGGGTTCCGCGCTCTTCCGTTACCATTGCGTCCGGCGAGAGCAGTCGGAATAAAGTGATTCGCGTGGCGGGAATGACCGCCGACGAAATAAGCAGCAGGTTAAAGTTCGACGGAAAATAACGAGAAGATTTCATTGACCCTTTCTGAACGCTTTCACGAAATCCGCGACGGCTTTGAGCGACCCTTCTGGGTTGCCAACATCACCGAACTCTTTGAGCGGCTTTCCTACTACGCTGCGTTCGCTTCGCTGGCCCGCTATTTGCACGAGACCCTGAATTTTGGGATTGAGCAGGCTTCCAGCCTGACCGGCCTTTTCGGTGGCCTGGTGTGGTTCCTCGCCGCCTTCGGCGGGACTTTGGCCGACCGTCTGGGCTTCCGCCGTTCCTTGTCGCTGGCTTATCTGATTCTTAGCGGAGCATACTTTCTGTTGGGTTCGCTGGGTGCGCCATGGCTTGCTCCTGTTCGCAATGCAATGCCACTGGGAGTGCTGGTCACCTTGGTGCTGATGCTGCCCGCGCTCGGCATCTCGCTGGTCAAACCCTGTGTGGTGGGCACAACGGCGCGCGCGTCGAAAGAGAACGTGCGTTCAATCGGCTATTCCATCTACTACACGCTGGTGAATATCGGCGGGGCCGCCGGGCCCTATGTCGCTTCGTGGGTGCATGAACACATGCGCGTGGAAAACGTGTTTCGCGTTTCCGCGCTGAGCGTGTTCGCCATGTTTTTTGCCGTGCTGTTCTTCTATAAGGAGCCGCGCCGCACGGATGAAGTCCAGACGGTGAGTCTCGGGCAGGCCGCAAGAAATTTTTTGGTAGTCCTCTCCAATCCGCGCTTCATGCTGTTTCTGCTCATCTTCTCCGGCTATTGGATCGTCTATTGGCAGGAATTCATCATTCTTCCCCTCTACATTCACGATTACATCAATCCCAAAACCACTGAACTCATTCTGATCACCGGCCCGTTGACCGTCATCTCGCTGCAAATGGTGGTCAGCTTGCTCACCCAGAAATTGCCGGCGTTTCAGGCGATCATTCTGGGTACGCTGATGTCCGGTCTGGCGTGGCTAATTCTTATTGTCCACCCCTCCGTGCCCATGGCCATTGTCACTCTGTTCGCGGTGTCGCTGGGCGAGATCACACAATCACCGCGCTATTACGAATACATTTCGCGCCTCGCGCCTTCGGGCCAGCAGGGAACGTATATGGGCTTCGGATTTCTGCCCATCGGCATTGGATCGCTTATCGGCGGCCCGTTTGGCGGTTTTCTCGTCCATCATTTCGGGGAGGTTCGGCACCAGCCCGCGCTGATCTGGTGGGCAGTAACTGGTACGGGTGTCGCCACCGCCGCCTTGCTTTGGATTTATGACAAAACCATTCGCGTCGCAAAACCCTAAAGCCGTTGCCGCCGAGATTCGCCGAATGTTGAAGGACGGTGGTTCCTCCGAACACGCTGAAGGCGTGCAGTGGTTCTTCAAAGACGAAATTAAGTCACATGGATGGTACACGGCCGCGCTTCGCAAAGCCGCGCAGCAAACGCGCCGGCGAGTGTTGCAGGAATACGATCTCGCATTTCTCGTCCGTTTGGCGGATCAACTTTTTGCCGGTAAGGTACTGGAAGAAAAAGTTTTCGCAGTCTTTCTCCTGGAGAAGCTTACCGGCGAATTTAAAGAAGCCGAATTCCAGCTCTTTCAATCGTGGCTCGATCGCATCAGTTCCTGGGCGGACCATGATGCGCTTGCGCACTACCTGATCGGTCCCATGGTTGTCGCCCGGCCTGTTCGAACTTCAAAACTATTCGCGTGGGCCAAGTCGTCCAATCGTTGGCGCAGGCGTGCCGCTTGCGTTGGGCTAATCCAGGCAATTCGTCTTAAGCGGTTATTTCCGGAAGCCAAACGGTTGTCTGATATGCTTCTCGCCGATAAAGACGACATGGTCAGAAAGGGCCTTGGTTGGTTGCTGCGCGAAGCAGCCAAAGCCGATGCCCAGAAGACCGTGCCTTATCTGATGAAGATTCGCGAGCGGGCGCCGCGTCTTGTGCTTCGCACAGCATGTGAGACCTTACCGAAAGACGTTCGCAAGCGAATCATGGGGCGATGACATGAAAATAGTTGGGAAAATATTCGCGTGGCTATTTGTGTGCCTTGGGGTGATTCTCGCGGTTGGCATTAGTTTCACAATCGGCTGGCGCCCGATCATTGGGCCGCGCTCACGGGCCGTGACCTCGCGAAAGTTTGAAGCCACTCCGAAGCGCATGGCGCGAGGCGAGTACCTCGTGCAGCACGCGGCCATGTGCGTTGCCTGCCACGCAGACCATGATTTCAGCAAGCATGATGCGCCGCTCATACCAAACACGCTGCTTGCCGGTATTCACTTTGATGAGAAAGGTCTGCCAGGCGATGTGTACTCGTCGAACATAACTCCTGATCCCGAAACCGGTGCAGGCAGTTGGACTGACGATCAGCTTGCAAGAGCGATCCGCGAAGGCATCGGCCACGACGGGCGCGCTTTGTTTCCCATGATGCCTTACGAACACTTCCGTTCGATGTCGGACGAAGATCTGGCATCAGTTGTCGTTTACTTGCGAAGTTTTCCCGCGATCCGTCACGCGCAACCTCAGACGAAGATTGCCTTCCCCGTAAACTACCTCATTCGTTCTGTGCCCGAACCGATCGAGGCACCTGTTCCGGAGCCCGATCGATCCACTCCAGAAAAACGAGGCAAATATCTCGTAAATCTTGCCACCTGCTCGGACTGCCACACCCCCAACGATGACAGAGGTGAAGCTCTTGCTGGACTCGATTTTGCGGGGGGGAACGTTTTTGAGGGCCCGTGGGGCTATGTCGCCGCGGCCAACATCACGCAAGACGCATCTGGCATTTCCTATTACGACGAAAAGCAATTTATTCAAGTCATGCGCACAGGTTATGTTGGGGCGAGAGCTTTGAGTCCAATCATGCCGTGGTTTCTTTTTCGCGGCATGACCGACGCGGACCTCGCCGACATCTTTGCCTATATCAAGACGCTTAAACCTGCGCGCCATCACGTGGATAACAGCCTTCCGCCAACGTATTGCAAGATTTGCCGTGAAAAACATGGTGGCGGAGATCAGAACTAAAACACACCCTACACAAGGAATGGACTGCCCAGTCTGTAAGCGCGGGCCGCTGCTCCAAATTTGCTCAAACCCGCACACTTGGTTAAAATAAGAGCTTGCCTATGAATCTTTCGGCCATCCAGACCACTCTG
>JBEKTR010000047.1:0-16399 GCA_049515835.1 Terriglobales bacterium | reverse complement strand
CCGAAGTTTGCGGCAGATTTATTTCGCGTGCCTTATGGCGAGAAAGATTTCTGGCTGATTCCGACAGCCGAAGTTCCTGTCACGAATTTGTATCGCGACGAGGTACTGGACGGCGCACGGCTACCGATTTCACTCACAGCCTATACGCCGTGTTTTCGAAGTGAAGCGGGATCTTATGGAAAAGATGTGCGCGGAATCATCCGGCAGCATCAATTTCAGAAGGTCGAGCTGGTGAAGTTTTCCAAGCCCGAAGATTCGTGTAACGAATTGGAAAAGCTCACGCGTAACGCAGAAGTAGTTCTGCAAAAACTCGGCTTGCACTATCGCGTGATGGCATTGTGCACGGGGGATATGGGGCCATCTTCAGCGAAGACTTACGACTTGGAAGTCTGGCTGCCCGGTCAGGGATTGTTCCGCGAGATTTCTTCGTGCTCGAATTTCGAGGCCTATCAAGCCCGGCGAGCGAATATTCGTTATCGCCCCAATGGCAAGGGCAAACCGGAATTTGTGCACACTCTAAACGGGAGCGCCCTCGCAGTTGGGCGCACCTGGGTAGCGATCATTGAGAATTATCAGCAGGCAGATGGAAGTGTCCTGATTCCCGAGGCTTTGCGCCCTTACATGGGTGCAGAGCGCATAACGCCCAAGAAGTTCTGACTGGATGCGCGCCTTTCGCACTCCCGTTCGACTTCGCTCAGGGCAGGCTCTGCGAATCGCCACGCCCAGATTCTTCGCTGTGCAAAGAACGCTTGCTCAGAATGACAATGTTTGCCAACACGAGGAGCGGTAACTAGACTTGAGCAGAGCAATCACCAATCCGGCTATGGCAACGCCGGACTTGCCAATGCGAACGATTGGGCGCACAATCCGTGACTTCGTCTTGTGGTCGTATGAGCGGGGGACCATTCAATACGACATCATGGTCACGCTGATTTTGCTCTTTGTGTTTATCTCACCCCGCGTCATCAATTTTAAAGACAAGCCGACCGAGCATGTTCCCCAACCGACCGGGGTGGTCGTCACCCCAGACTCCAATGGCGGATTTATATATCAGATTGACGGCTCGGCGGTCTCCGCCACAGGAGAACCTGCTATCCAGGCAGAATTGCACAAGATTATCGAACCCATCTCCGGCGAAATCAGCATCTTAAGGTACGAAACTGTTCGCGATTCATCGGGACGCGTAACGAAGTACCGAGTTTGGATCCGGCGATAGGTTATGACGCAACGTAAAATTCTAATTTTCCTCGCTTTTTTCCTGCTTCGTTCCGGGTTATCCGCGCAGCAATCGGGCTCTTCTTCTGGCAATCTCAGCGATCAACTCGAATCCGCGCTCAAGAGCATGGATGCTGCTTCTACGAAGTTCCGCACCACGGAAGCCAGCTTCGAATGGATTCAATTCGAATCCGCGCTTAATGACGTCGTGGATACGCAAAAGGGAAAGATTTATTTCCGCCGCGCGGGCTCTCAAATTGAAATGGCTGCGGATGTCAGCGAACCGAAGCCTCCCAAGTATGTGCTCTTTACCGAGGACAAAATCGAGCTCTACGAAACCGGAATCAACCGCGTGACAGTTCATAGCGCAGCGAAAAACCGGGAAGAGTTCGAGGCATTCTTAGTATTGGGCTTTGGCGGCTCAGGTCACGACATGCTGAAGACGTTCGACGTGACCTTTAAAGGCAACGAGAGAATCGGTAATGTGAACGCAGACATACTCGATCTCGTTCCGAAATCAGAGAAGGTCCGGAACAACGTCTCGCGCATTACGCTTTGGATTGATCCTGCGCGCGGAATATCGATTCAACAGAAAATGTATGAAGGCTCCGGTTACCGGTTGGCGAAATACACGGATATTGACATTAATAAGAACTTGCCGGATGCGGTCTTCAAGCTCAAGACCAACGGCAAGACCGAAACCATCACACAATAAACCTACTGCTGCGGAGCTTGCGGGCCCGGAATGGGCGCGCTCGGAGCCTGCTGGAAGATCTGGCCGTTCTGGCCTTGCTGCTGGCGCTGCTGTAGTTCCTGTAAAAGCTGCTGCGGTGAGCGAACTCCGCCGGGTTGCGCACCCGGTTGGAGGCCATTGTCTTGGGTTTGAGCGGACTGATCGTCAGCCTGCTGTGGATCCACGTCAGGCGGTTGTTCTGCGTCCGTGTTGCCGCTGCTGAGCGTTCCAAAATCTTCCGCCGGTTCAGCGTCCCCGCCAAAGGCCATCGGTTGCGGCGCCTGGGGCGGTTGCTGCGGTACCGGTGCAGCTTGCGCGGCTGCTACTACACCACCCGTCTGCGCGCTCAAAATGACATGTTCGAGGCCATCAGGGTTGGCTGCCGACCCCAGCAACACATAGTTGTAACGGGATCCGTTCAGTAAAGAGGCTAAGACCTCGCGCGCTGGCCCAGGACCGAATCGGCCTACGACTCGATCATTTGGATTCCCCGGAACATCCATCTCAGCGCCCGTCTGGGTGCGGACTGCGTGCAAAATATCCGCCAGCGTGGAGTTTGGCGCGTTGATGCTCAGTTGCCCATCGCGATAGCTCACTTGCGGAGGTTGCGCCGGCTCCTGCTGCAGAGTCAAGGGAGTCGGGGGCGCTGGCGTCGAAGGAACTACAGATGGTGCGGGTTGATGTACCGCACCGTGTCGGCGCTGAATACTTTGGTCGGACGCCTGAGAGGAGAACGCGGTCGCACACATCAAAGCCGCACCGGCGAATACTCTCAGGGCGTGTTGTCGCAAAATCCACATGAAGTAATGCGCACAGAATCTAATTCAAAGAACGCGGCCCCTGCCGCGACCTTGCCACTAAAATTGTAGCACTCGCTCGAGAGGGAAGCAGTCTCTAATCCGTAGCCGCTAAGATTTGGGAAGAAAGGCTCTAGCGGCCCTATTCCGCCTCTGAGATTATATTTGCCAATCGCAAACGGTTCAGTTTCATGGGCCTGCGGAGATCCGTTCGTGCACTGGGGCTGCATCCAAGATCCAGAGGTGAGTGTGAAAAGTAACTTCCGTTACCTGCCGTTCTTCCATTTTCTTGTGCTTATTCTCTTCGGTGCGCTGCATAGCCGGGCCCAAATCAGCGTGACCACTTCACGAAACAAAGGATTTCCTCGTCAACAATGGTCCAGGACAGTGGCCTGAATCATATTTCATTTTCCGATGCAGAAGCGGCTGAAAATGAGATTCAGGATGTCGTCCGTGGTGGTCGAGCCGGTGATTTCATCGAGTGGACGCAGCGCGTTATAGAGATCGAGCAACAGCATCTCGTGCGGCGTAAGGTTGGCTACGGCTCTCGCGGCCGCGTCCAATGCGCTGAGCGACTGGGTCACCAGCCCTTGATGGCGTGCATTTGTAAGAAATCCTGGGGTAAGCTCCGCGGCCGTTCTACCGCCCACATGGCGAAGAATTTCTTCGCGCAATTGGGCAATGCCTTCGCCCGTCCATGCAGAGGTGTGAACGCGATTATTTTCTGGCAACTCGTTCGAGTTCTGCGTGCTTAAATCCGATTTATTCGCCACAAAAATCGCGGCACGGTTTTCGACCAACGCAATCAATTTCTGATCTGCTTCGTCTTCATCAGGGGACTTCGAGGCATCGGTCACCACGAGCACCAAATCCGCATCGGCTAAGGCCTCTCGTGATTTCTGGATGCCCATTTGCTCGGCCTCGTCTTGCGCCTCGCGCATTCCGGCGGTGTCGATCAAGCGAATGGGGATTCCGCCGATCGCGACGGTTTCGCTTACCAGATCGCGCGTTGTCCCGGGTGTCGCCGTCACGATGGCACGTTCGCGCTCGACAAGTCGATTGAAAAGGCTCGACTTGCCGACGTTAGGCCGGCCAACAATTGCGAGGGTAAGCCCTTCGTGAACAAGCTTGCCGAAGGCGAACGACGACGCCAATGTCTCGAGCGGCGCGCGGACCTCTGCGATGCGCCGCAAAATCTGTTCGCCGGGAAGAACCGAGACGTCATCTTCCGCAAAATCAATTCCCGCTTCGAGCACAGCAATCAATTCAACCAGTTGCCGTTTAATCGGTTGCAGGCGGCGGGATAATGCTCCTTCCAGTTGCTGCGCGGCAACCTGGGCCTGATATAAAGTCTGCGATTCGATGAGATCGCGCACCGCCTCGGCTTGCGCCAGATCGATGCGGCCATTCAGAAAAGCGCGCATAGTGAACTCGCCCGGCTCGGCAAGACGCGCGCCGCGAGCGAGGGCCATCTCTACAATGTGGCGAAGAACAACGGGCGACCCGTGCGCAGCAATTTCGATTACATCCTCGGTTGTGTAGGAATGTGGCTTGGCGAAATACGTAACAACAACTTCATCGATACGCTTAAACCTTCCTGCCTCGTCCAAATCTGAATCAATCAGTTCACCAAATACCGCACGCCCAGCTTGAAGTCCATGCTTTAAGCGCAGCATGGGCTGGGCGATGTTCAACGCTTCGGCGCCGGAAAGACGGACCACGCCGATTCCTCCGCGCCCCGCCGGGGTAGCAACCGCTACAATAGTCTCATCGAGGTTTGCGCCAGCCACGAACAAGATTGTAGCGGTTGCAGGCTGCGACTTTCATAAAGGGAGCGCTCTTTGTCCGTCACCGACGAACTTATCCAAGCCAATAAGAACTTTGCCAGTCACTTCGATTTCGGCAGCCTCGCGGTGCAGCCGCGGCGCAAACTTGCCATTCTAGCCTGCATGGATTCCCGTATTCTCTTTGAAATGTGCATGGGCGTGAAACTGGGGGATGCACACATGATCCGCAATGCCGGCGGCATCGCCACCGAAGACGCGATTCGCTCGTTGATTGTGTCGCATCATCTTCTCGGCACACAGGAATTCGTCATCATTAACCACACCGATTGCGGCTTGCTCAAGAAAAACGAAGCTGAGTTGCAGGCAGAAATGCGCAAAAAAATGGGCGAACCCGGTAAACCGCTGCACTTTCACGCCTTCGATAATTTAGAGCAGAACGTGCGGGAGCAAATCAGGAAAGTGAAAACCCATCCCTGGATCCCGAAAGAAATTCCTGTCCGCGGATTTATCTATGACGTGAAGACGGGCCGGTTGCTGGAAGTAAAAGAATAAATCCTAACGCGCTCTACCTTCGGGCTTGTAATTCTTCGGATAAACCACCAGGCACCGCCGGCTGCCTTCGCCCTGGCTTTCCGTGTGCAGGTCTTCGTGACTTCGCAGCGCGAGATGCACGATCCTGCGCTCTCGTGAAGACATCGGCGCGAACTCGTATGGAGTGCCGTTCTTGCGGACGCGATCAGCCGCCACACCCGCGGCGATGCGCAGTTCTTCAATCCGCATCGAGCGGTGATTGTTGCAATCAAAAGAAATTTTCTCGTGCTCGTTCCCAGGCAGCCGCAACATTTCGATTGCAAGCAATTCAATCGCCCGCAGCACTTCGCCCCCGCGCTCTAACAACAAAGGCGCGTCCGGTCCCGTAAACTCAACCAATATTTCCGGGCGCTCCCAATCGCGCTCTTCGGGCAGCGGCGGATCAACGGTGATTCTATATTTCAGGCGCAGGCCACCGTGTTTCACGATGCCGGAAAGAAATTCATTGATCTTGTTGGCGGCGGCAATTTTGTCAGCAATGGGCATAGGCAAGACTCGGCTCAGACATTTTACTTCTGTTGTTTCTTTCGAGCACGTTTGAGGGCCAACTCGCGCATCTCGCGCCCCAGGCTGGTCCGGTTCATCACAGCCTGCTGGATAATCGTAATCAAGTTGCTTTCTGCGTAGTAAAGGTTTAGTCCGGCGGCGAGATTAAAGAAAATGAAGCCCATCATCAACGGCATGGTAATGTTCATCATCTTTTGCTGCGCCGGATCCATCCCCGTTTGCGGCGTCATCCGTTGCGTAATCACCATGCTCACGACCAGTAGGACCGGCAGTATGAAATAGGGATCTTTCGATGACAAGTCGCTCACCCAAAGCCAGTGGGCATGCCGCAGGTCAATTAGTACGCCCAGCATTTTGTAGTACGCCCAGATGAAGGGCAGCTGGATGATTAGCGGCAGGCACCCGCCGAGCGGGCTTACGCCCTCCTGCTTCATGAGCGCGCCGATTTCGACGTTCATCTCCTGCCGCCGCGGGTCGCGCATGCTGTACTTTTTATATTTGTCTTTTATGGCATTCATCTGCGGCTGAACTTTTTGCATTTTCAGCGCCGATTTCATGCTCGAAATACGCAGCGGCAGCAGCGCCAGCGTAATCACAAGGGTTTGCAGAACGATGGCCCAACCCCAGTTGTGGACGTACTTGTATGTCCAACGCAGCCACGCAAATAAAGGCCGCGCAATGATCCCAAAGGTTCCGAAATTAATTAGCGACCGCAGATCTTGCTCGGCGCCAAGAATCGTAGGCACAGTAACCGACTGGAGCACATCCAGCGACTTCGGGCCCGCATAGAGCCGCGCATTTGTGATGCCCGCCGAATCGCCCACCGCAACGCCCAGCACATCTACCGGCGTCAGGCCTTCTTTTGGCTTAATCGGATCTTTTGGAATTTGCAGGGCGTTACGCAACGTCACCAGCACGGCGCTTTGGGGATTCTCCGGGACAAAAACAGCGGCAAAGTAGGAATCCCCAACGCCCGCCCAATTGAAGGGGCCGTGCTGCGTGCCTCCGCCGCTGATTTTCTTGATCGCCAGCTGTGTGGTCTTGTCGTTGTTTTGAAATTCGATCTGCGAGGCATGGAAGCCGATCGAGTTATTTTGATCGCCCAAGCCGGCAGGCCACATGGGATACGCTGTGACCGGACTGCTTCCGGCAAATACGGATGTCTGCACACCGATCACATAGCTGCCATCAAAATGAAATGTCTTCTTTACCGCCAGGTTTTGTGCCGAGTATTCGAACGTGACATCACCGGGCACAGTCACAGTTCCGGTGACCGAAGGTACATACAAAGCAGAGTTCAGCTGATTGCGCTGCGTCTCGTCGTAGGTCCACAACGAGAGCGGATAGCCATACAGCGCAGACGCCGCCGGGTTCACCAAATCGAGAGGCCTGCCGGAATCGTCGTCGTATTTTTTCAGAATCCACGACTTCACCTGTGCGCCACGATTGGTGAAGGTAATCCGGTAGAGATCGTTCTCGACCACTGTCTCCGACTCAGCTCTAGCTTGCTTGGTCGCGGCCCCCGCGAATGTAGCAGGAGTCGTCACTGCCGCCTGCGCACTCGCGGGCGGACTTGTTGGCACCGGATTCTGCGCTTGCTGCTGGATTGGGGCGGGTTGGGCCGGAGGCTGCGGCAGGTACCTCTTCAGCAGCGGCTGGGCAATCAGAATCACTACAAACGTTAATACGAACACGAGCAGCAATCGCCGCTCGGAGCCGGGGTCTTGCTGCGGGTTTTTAAATTCAGCCAATTTTCGTACTCAATTTCGTCGATTGCCGGCAAAACCCGGAGGCACTCCCTGATTTGCCTAGATTCGCTTCGCCTAACTTCACGGGATCGTAACCACCCTTAACAAACGGATGGCAGCGCATAACGCGCCATACGGCCATCCATCCTCCACGCCAGGCGCCGTGTCGCTCGACAGCTTCTAGGGCATATTCGGAACACGTCGGCACATAACGGCAAGCTGGCCCCAGCATAGGCGAGATGGCCCACTTGTAGCCGCGGAGCAATGCCAACACCGTGCTCTTTGCCGAAACTTTCATTGCATCGCCTTCCCAATCACTTGCATGGCACGATCCACCTGCGCCCGTAAATCCGTGAAATCCGCTGAAAGCAAGGTTTTCTTCGGATTCACGACAATGTCCACCGGCACGCTCGGCAGTCCGCACAAGCGAACCGCTTCTCGCAAACGCCGCTTCATGCGGTTACGCTCGACCGCACCGCCTAAGGCTCGACTGACCGTGTACCCCACCCGCGGACCCCCGCTCGCCTCGCGATCCAGGTAGAACACGGTCATACTTTGGGCAAAATGCCGCTTGCCTTGCTTATAAACTCTTTCAAAGTCAGCATGACGAAGAAGCCGGTTCTGTTTACGGATCCCCTTGGCAGGACGCGACGGCGTTCGCTTCGCCCCGCGCTCCTGGGAAATATTCCCTTCTGCCATTGGTATGGTCCGACTCGGAGGCTGAAATTCCGCGCTCCTCAGGGATTGCCTTTACTCGCGGAAGCCGGGCTTCACGGAAACGCGCTTGCGGCCTTTGGCGCGCCGGCGCGAAATGACTGCGGCCCCGCTCTTGGTTTTCATGCGCGTGCGAAAGCCATGGGTTTTTGAGCGGTGACGCCGGTTGGGTTGGAAAGTACGCTTGGGCATGGAAACTTGCTGCTCCTAATTCGTTGGATGGCCTAAAGACAAACTGTAAGTATAAATGACAAACAAGCGAGCGGGCAAACCGCAGATTCCTCGCGGCAATTCAGCCTTGCACCATCGGCGCGACAGTTAGAGATTGAACACTTGACAGAGCCATCGCCGATGTTTCCAATCAAGGAGCGTCGGTTTTAAAAACCTTCGCAAAGATTTCCACACGCCGAAAAATTTTGTGCTAGTATGCCGCTCTGTCCTCTTCGCCTGTCCATCGCAATTTTGAAGACGCATTACGAAGACGCAATGCAGAGTTCCGAGATTGACGGCGGGCCGGTATTTGATGGCGAGGTGGGTTGTAGGTTCTGTTTGTAAGCTGCCGAATTCTTGGTGCATGTCCCGATGAACTTTATGTCTGTCTCCAGTGCCAGCATCGCTCCCAATCCATGGGTGCGCATCCTTGATGCGCTTGAAAAAAAGATCAATCGCCATTCCTATGACACCTGGCTCAAGCCCACGCGCTACAGCCATACCACGGGCGGCATACTTTTTGTACGCGTTCCCACGGCTGAGTTTCGCCACGTCGGCGACAAGTATGCTGACCTCATTCAAGAGGCGCTCGACAATCTCGGTCTTGAGTACAAAGATGTAAAGTTTGTCACTCCCGAGGATGATCCGGCAGCCACCCCCGTGCGCCACGACGGCGGCCTTTCGCGCGCAACTCCGTCGCCACATGCCACGCAATCCCGGTTTGACTGGGATGGCGCCGCTCAACTCAATCCGCGCTACACCTTTGACGCTTTCGTTATCGGCAGCGCCAACCAGTTCGCGCACGCCGCTTGCCAGGCCGTGGCTGAGCGTCCATCCAAGGCCTACAATCCGCTGTTTCTCTATGGTGGCGTCGGCATGGGCAAGACCCACTTGATGCAGGCCATCGGCCACGAGATCAAGCGCCGCCAGCCGCAAGCGGCCATCTGCTATGTCTCCAGCGAAAAGTTCACCAACGAGATGATCAATTCGCTGCGCTATGACAAGATGACCAGCTTCCGCGATAAATTCCGCGGCATGGACGTCCTGCTCATCGATGACATTCAGTTCCTCGCCCAAAAAGAGCGCACGCAGGAAGAGTTCTTCCACACCTTCAACGCCCTGCACGAGTCCATGAAACAGATCGTTATCGCCAGTGATCGTCCTCCAAAAGAGTTGGCTGAGGTGGAAGACCGTCTGCGCAGCCGTTTTGAGTGGGGATTGATCGCCGATATCCAACCCCCCGATTTGGAGACAAAGGTTGCCATTCTCCAGAAGAAATCCGAGCAGGAAAAAGTCATACTTCCGACGGATGTGGCCCTTTATATCGCTTCGAACATCCGTTCCAATGTTCGCGAACTGGAAGGCGCTTTGATCCGCTTGGTAGCGCACTCGTCGCTGATCGGCACAGAAATCACGCTGCCCTATGCGCAACAGGTGCTAAAGAACTTCATCGATTCCCAGGCCCGCAAGGTCACCATCGAATCGATTCAAAAGGCCGTTGCGGAGCAATTTGGTCTGCGCTTGGTGGAGATCAAGGCGAAGAACAATTCGCGTTCTATCGTGTATCCGCGGCAGATTGCCATGTATTTGGCGAAACATCTGACGGAAGCATCGTTGCCTGAAATTGGCCGCCAGTTCGGTGGAAAGCACCACACCACCGTACTGCACTCGGTCGAAAAAATTGATAATGCTCGCAAGGACGACAAAGATTTGAACAGGCTGGTCAATAAATTGACCGAGCAGTTAGGCGGGTAAATCGCATAGATGTACGCGATTTCCTCGTGTGGGCCTGTTCTTCCTCGGTAGGGTCTGTTGATCGGTTGTGGAAGTTGTGGAGAGTTGGATGGATCAGGTCGCGACGGGCTTTTTATGCTGGTTAGCGACTTGTAATCGGGCCGTCTAATTTACATCACTCCGTTAGGGGTAAACGGATGATTAAGTTGGATTTGGCTTGGATTTCCACTTTTCCCTCACGCCTACTGTTACTGCTGGTTTATTAGGTTTTGTATTTGATATAAGGGAAGTAATAAAAGTAGCGTTGCTTCCGGGGAGAGCCTAGCCTTATGCCGGTAGAAGCCATAGCGCCCGTAGCGGGAACTGCCACCATGGAAATTACCATCAGTAAATCAGAACTTCTGCGCGAGTTGACCGCGACCCAGGGCGTGGTGGAGCGCAAAACTACTATTCCAATTCTGTCGAATTATTTGTTTGAAGCGGCCGGGGACAAACTGTCGCTCACCGCCACTGACTTGGATCTAAGCCTGCGCACCTCATGCGACGCCAAGGTGAAAAAAGAAGGCTCGTGCACCATTCCTGCGCGCAAACTATATGACTATGTAAGGCTCTTGCCCGACGCCGACATCACTATCAAATTGCTGGAGAATCATTGGGTCAGTATTCGCTGTGGCCGGTCCAACACCAAAATGGTGGGTATGGCGAAATCCAATTTCCCCAGCCTGCCGGTATTTCCCAGCGTAGGCGTCGTGAAAATCCCGACGCAAGTCTTGCGCTCCATGATCGCAAAAACGGGTTTCGCGATTGCTAACGAGGAATCGCGTTACACCTTGAATGGCGCGCTCATGATGATCAAACCGGAATCCATCACCATGGTGGCCACAGACGGTCATCGTCTGGCGCATATCGAACGCAGCGGCGAAAAGTTTGAGGGCGTTTCGGGAGAAATGAAAACTCTTGTCCCGAAAAAAGCGATGGATGAGCTCAAATCGCTGCTCGATTCCACCGACGCTGACTCCATCGAATTTGCCAAAGATGAGTCCACGCTATTCTTCCGCATCGGCGGGCGCCTGCTGACTTCGCGCCAACTCACGGGACAATTCCCCAACTATGAAGCGGTCCTTCCCAAGGATGTAAGCAAGAGCATCGCTTTGCAGGGCAATGAGTTGATGGCTGCCATTTCCCGTGTAGCCCAGTTTGCCGATGAACGCTCTCGCGCAGTGCGGGTGAAGCTGGAAAAAGGCGAGCTAAAACTTTCGGCTTCTTCCACGGAAACCGGGGAATCGGAAGATTCGCTCGAAGTGGACTATAACGGCGAAGCCCTTGCCATCGGCTTCAACGCCCAATACCTGCTCGATTTTCTTAAAGCTACCGGCGGCACTGATGTGAAGCTGGAATTAAAAGATGCTCAGTCTGCCGGCCAGTTGCGCCCCGCCGAGGGCGAGGACTACAAGTACCGCTATATCGTCATGCCCATGCGGATTTGAGCTGCGCCTTGACGAACTTCGTACCGCGGCTTACAGTTTCCGACACGTTCCTGTTAGGAGGGAAATATGCTTAGTGGATTCAAGCAATTTGTGCTTCGGGGCAACGTGGTGGACTTAGCCGTGGGCGTCGTTGTGGGCGCGGCTTTCGGCAGCGTGGTTGCGGCGCTGGTAAAGGACATCATCACCCCGCTGATCGCGGCGCTTGTCGGCAAGCCCGACTTCTCTTCTCTCGGTTTCACGATTCGGAGCACTGCATTTCCGGTCGGTGATTTCATCAACGCGGTGGTTTCGTTCATCCTCATTGCGGCTGCTATTTACTTCTTCGTGGTGACCCCCGTAAATGCGTTAATTGCTCGTACCCGCAAAGCTCCGGCGCCGGCCGATCCGACGACCAAGAAGTGCACCGAATGTCTCAGCGAGATTCCCATTGACGCGAGGCGCTGTGCCTACTGCACGCAACCCCAGATGGCTAAAGCGGCATAAACGAAGCCACCGGCATCCGTCCGTAAACCGCATCCTGTAACATCGGGTATGGGCTTCCCGCGGTTTGCACTCATCGCGTTGCTGCTAATTTCCGCTTTAACGCTTGCGCAAACCGGGACTCCAAGCCCGTCGAAATCCAAAGCGACTCATCCTGGTGCTGCACAAAGCGCCGCGCAAAACCCCGACCCTGGCGGAATTACCGACGGCGTTTACCGCAACCTTTCATTCGCATTCGGCTACAAAATTCCGTTTGGCTGGGTCGAGCGGACCCATGAAATGCAAGGCGACGAAATGCAAGGCGAGGAGATGCAGGGCGACGATTCGCAAGGCAGTGAATCGCAAAAAGGCATATCAACCGCGTCGAAATCTCGCGTCCTGCTGGCCCTCTTCGAACGCCCGCCCGACGCTCCTGGCGATACGATCAATTCAGCCGTCATTATTGCTGCCGAAAAAATTTCTGACTACCCCGGCTTGAAAACCGCCGCCGATTATTTCGGGCCACTCGCACAGCTCGTCGCTGCGAAAGGCTTCCGGGGCGTGAGCGGCCCCGACGAGTTTGCCGTAGGAACGAAGAAACTCATGCGAGGCGATTTCGCTAAAGACATGCCCAGTCCCAGCAAAGATCAAGACAGACTCACCATGCAGCAGAGCACGCTGGTGGAGTTGGACCACGGCTACATCGTCTCGTTTACTTTTATTGCGGGCGATGAAGACGACGTCGAAGACTTGATCGGGAACTTAAGCTTTGCGGCCAGGAAATGAAATATGTTTTGAGCACAAGCATTCGCCAATCATGGTTGTAAACGAAAAACACCTGAACCGCTTTTATAGCCATCACGGTGCATTTTGTTTTTGCGCGGCGGCAATTCAAGGCTGCCCTTAAGCAGCCAGGGCGGATTCGATGCTCGGGTAGCAGCGGAAAAATTGCTCCACGTGGGTGACGGCGAGAGTGGTCCGAACGCGATCACTTACACCGACCAAGGCGAGGCTGCGGCCATCTTTGTTGTGCGTAACATATGCCCCGACGAGGGCGCCGATGCCGGCGGAGTCCACGTAGGGAACGGCGGAAAGATCGAGAACCAGATGGGGGATGGTGTTGGAACGAACGCGGGCCTGAAAATCGAAAAGATTCGAAATCACGAGCGGGCCGGTGAGAGTAAGAATGAGACGTCCAGCGGCGGGGTCGGTGCGTTCAGTAAGAGCGAGGGGCTCGTTCGGCATAAGCGGAAATAGTAAATGGGGATTGTTACAGCGGGGTTAATTTTCCGGAGAATGGCAGCGTTGAATCTAGCGCGGGACTTTTCGATTTAGTCCAAGAAAACCTGTGCGATACCACAAATACGTCAAACTTACGGCTAACATAGGAATCCCGAACATCCAGCCACGCGGGTGCACAGCTACCAGCATACGCATTCCGCCAATCACAGCCATGAGCGCGAAAAACAGATGGATTGGTTGCATGCTCATCGCAAGGTAATTATCTCACCACTCGTCAAGCGGGTGCGCGGCGAATGAGCGTGGTTAATGAACATATCTTGGCGATTCGTCTTTGGACCAGGGATCGTAATTGGCGACAAAGTGAATGCGTTCGGGGCGGGTGGGATGGTCGAACATCCAGAACTTCATGAAGGCGCTGGGGTTGGGGTCGGCGAGGTCGAGTTCGCCGCTGCGTTCGAAACCGCGGGCTGCGGCTTGTTGAGCGTTGGGCACGATACCGTGGATGACTTCGACTCCGTAGCGGTCCGCTTCATGTTCGAAGTGGCGGCTGATGGCATTGAAGGCGGGCGTGGCGAGAAATGTCAGTGCGGTCAGAATAAAAAATAAGAGCGGCAGCGACGCCCAATCTTCGAGGCTGCGGATTTCCCAGCGTTGTCCCCAATGCGCGAGCATCCAGTGGGCGAGACGATAGCCGAGATAAATCAAAACGAGAAGCAGCGTGAGATAGATGGCCATCTCTTTGGGGATATGGAAGAGAACGTAGTGCCCCATTTCGTGGCCGAAGACGAAGAGAACTTCGGGCGGGGTGAGTTGGGAGATGGTGGTGTCATAGACGACGGCGCGTTTGGAAGCGCCGAATCCGGTGACGTAGGCATTGATGGAAGTTGTTTTGGAACTGGCGTTGACCTCGAAAATGCGCGGCGGGGGAATATCCACGCCCGCGTGATGAATGATGTCCTGCATTTGGGCGAGCAGTTGCGGATTGTGCTGCTGGAGCGGGGTGAAAGTGTAGAAGAGCGGATCCACAACAAGCGGCTGAATAAAGAAGAGCGCGAGAAGAATGGGGATGCAGGCCATCCAGAAGTAGAGCCACCAGCGGCGGGCGCTGCGCCGGATGGTGGCGTAAAGGATCACGATGAGAAGCGTGCCGAGGATAAGGGTGAGGATTTGCGCAGTGACCCAATCGGAAAACCAGGCGGCCCAGGATTGAACGGAGAGGCCGAAGCGAGCCTCGAGGGAATGGTCCCAGGCGTCGGTGGGAAGGCTGAGAAGGGCAATGGTGAGCAGCATAAGCGGTGCGAAGATGAGCCCTTGCAGGAAGCGGCGTTTCGAGGCGCGTTCGGCCCAGTTGCGGTATTTGGGACCGAGGCGCAGCGCGAGGATGATGAGAAACATCAGGAGCCCGTACGCGGTGTTAACGAAAAAGTGGAAATAGTGCGCCGACGAATAGGCGATGGATTTCTGGTAAATAGCGGGCGGAGGCGAGTAAGAAGTGACGATGGGTTCGCCGTTTGGAGTCGCAGGTTGCATAGTCTGGGCGATGGCGAGAGCGCTGAAACAGAAAGCAACAAGCAAGAGGATAGAGAGAAATTTAGTCATAAGATTTTGATGGGTGCGCCCTTTGCGCACGGGTTTGAAGAATAGAATCGAGGCTTTCCAGCCAGAATTTCACGGCGTGATCGAGACGTGCGCGATCACGGGAAGCGAAGTAGTCGAGCATGAATCCGCGAAGAGTCGCGAGAGCGATAGTGGAGAAATCCTGCGTCTCGCGAGCGGAGTAACCTTGTGCGTGCAACGGTTTGGCGATGACATCGAGCCAGTCGTGCACAGTGTGTCGCAGATAGGCAGAAAATTTTTTCGGCTGACGCAGTGACAGCGAATAAGCCTCAAGAAATAAGCGGAAGTGCGGTTCGAATTCCGGGGAAGACAAATATTTCCAGGCAAGAAGATTAATTCCGGAAGGATGGTCGCCGGGCGAGTTCGGCATTCGATCGAAATCGGCTTGCTGGTTTTCGCGAATGTGGGCAAGCGTTTGAATGATGAGCTCTTCTTTGGATCCAAAGTAATAAAGAAGAACGCGAGGGCTGGTACCAACGGCTCTGGCAAGCGGGCGCAAAGAAAGATCGGCGAGGCCACGCTTCACAAGGTACGCGCCGATGGCATCAAGGAGCTCGAGCGGGCGTTCGAGGTTGGCGGTACGGACCATGGCTGACAAGAAACGTTAGCATAAATGAAACGAGTGTTTCAAGTATAGCGAAGGGCTTTGCGCTCGCCTCAAATATGCATATGCCGGCAGATTCAGTCGCCGGTTCCGATGAGCTCGATAAGCTGGGGAGTGCCGGTGGTTCCGCGATAACCAATGCGAACATAGCCCGCGAGTTGCTTCTTGCCCGATGGCGTGAAGGTAACGCTCACGGTGCAAGTGGCGCCGGGAGCGAGCGTAGAGCTGCAATCGTTGGTTTGGGAGTAGCTGCGGGCGCTGCCCGTGATTTGTATCGAAGCCAGCGTTATCGAGGTGATTCCAATATTTGTCAAAGTAACGGTTTGCGGCGCGCTGGAGGTGCCAAGCGCGACATTTCCAAAGTTGATATAGGTAGGCGATATGCTAAGCGCGGTCTGCAGGAAGATCGAAAGAATTGGTAATCCTGTGATTTGGTCCGTACTGGCGCTGGCCACGTCAAGTCTGCCATCGTTGTTGAAGTCGCCGACGCCGAATACGTTGCGGCCTTGGCCTGCGTCAAATGACTGGGCGGGCTGAAACGTGCCGTCGCCATTCCCAGATAGCACTGTGAGAGTGTTTGCTCCGCCGTCGGAGTTGTGGGGCACGAGCAGGGCGTCGAGACGGTTATCGTTGTTGAAATCGGCGAGCGCCACACCCAGTGCGGTGGTGAAGACGACGCCACCGTCATCGGTAAATGCCCCAGTCGCATCGCCTAGGAAAACTTCCATGCCGTCGGTGACGAGATCGAGCTTGCCGCTGTTGGTGATGTCGCCGACCGCGACATAAGATCCGACGTTCGCGGGTTTGTAGTAAACGGCGGTGCCGAAAGTCCCGTCGCCGTTGCCAGGAAGCACCATCAGGTTCTCTGCTGTGAAGCTATTCATAATAGCGACATCCAGTTTGCCATCTCGGTTGAAGTCGCCAAAAGCCACGCCGCCGGGATTTTCGCTGGTG
>JBEKTR010000046.1:0-16428 GCA_049515835.1 Terriglobales bacterium | reverse complement strand
TATCTCCGACTTCGTCTTTCGCCACAATGGCAATATTCTGCACGCCGACGAGCACGCCGACGCGGAATCGAATCTCTTCCTCATGCGTGTCGAATTCGATCCGGCAGATTTCGACATCAGCTTGAACGTACCTGACTTTTCCAAACACTTCTCGCCCATCGCCGAGAAGTTTCAAATGAGATGGCGGCTTGCCTCGTCGAGCTATAAACCGAAGATGATCATTATGGTGTCAAAGTATGACCACTGCCTCGTGGATTTGCTCTACCGTCACAAGAGTGGCGAGATCGCTTGCGAGATTCCGCTGATTATCTCCAACCATCCCGACAATCAGCCCATCGCTGATTTTTATCGCATTCCTTACATTACGATTCCCGTTGCCAAAGAAAATAAGCGCCCGGCGGAAGAGAAAATTCTGATGCTGCTCCAACAGCATAAGCCAGATTTCATCGTCCTCGCCCGTTACATGCAGATTCTGTCACAGGAATTTATTAGCAACTATCCGCATCGCATCATCAATATTCACCATTCATTTCTGCCCGCCTTTATCGGAGCCAAGCCCTACCATCAGGCGTTCACGCGTGGCGTGAAGCTTATCGGGGCCACCAGCCACTACGTCACCGAAATCCTTGACGACGGGCCGATCATTGAGCAGGACCTTGTCCGCATTTCTCACCGCGATTCGCTCGATGATCTCCTCCAAAAAGGCCGCGACCTCGAAAAAGTCGTGCTCTCGCGCGGCGTGCGCTGGCACGTCGAGAACCGCGTGCTCTTATACGGCAACAAGACCGTCGTTTTCGACTAATCGGGCGATTTCTAAATAATGCAATAATGTCTATTGACATACTGGTGATTGGATGGCTATTATTACTCCAGTCAGAACATTCGCCTCCTGGGCCGATGTCGGTAGGGAAATTTCCATCCCAAGGAACCTACCGCTGTCGGTCCAGCTATTTATCCGCGGTTACTTTGGTGTCCCGCTTTGCCAGATGTTCTTGTGCTGTCTTCCCGCCTTAGTTTCTACTTATGTTACGAGTGTATGCACTGAACCCTGTCCGCCCCTGAGGCGCGCTGCGGTAGGAGTTTTGTTTGGTAGAGGATCCTAAATGGGAGCTCGCCATTCTGGCGACTGTGCAAGGCTTCTATGAGAAGCTCTTGCAAGTCCCGGTGGGCGGCGAAGTGCCCGTCCCCGCAGGGCTCGAAGCCGTTTCTCTGCAAAGCGACAATGATGTCACCGAGACGCTCTCGGTCATGCATCGCTGGCTTCGGATGTTGGATATGGCCATCACTCCAGCCATGCTGCGCTTGGCCTTTACTGAAGATACCGACCCTGAAATCGCTGAAGCCATGTTGCGCTACTTCAATCGCAGGCGCGACGCTGGCGACGTCAATCGCGATAAAACCGATCTCGTCGCCACCTTCCTTTACCGCCGGCCTCGTGTGCCCGGACAATGGGAACGCCGAGGCGTGGGTCTTGATGGTTCACTCCCTCTATCGCCTTTCGAGATCGCGCTGCTCGAAATTCTGGCCGACGCCGACGTTCCCTACCTGCCCGAAGAGCACGTTCAGCTGCTTCGCCGCTTTGATGTGTTGCAAGAGCAGGCTGAAGCCTGCCGGGATCTGAATGCTTTGCTTGATTCCGGTATCATTTCCGCCGTCCGCGAAATCAAGCAATCGCTTGACACATCGTTTTACCACCCTGGAGTGCTCGCCACCATCGCGCCTTACAATGTGGCCTTCGGACGCAAGTTTGACCAGCTTTTTCACGAATCCGCCATCTCCATCAAGAAATTTGCCGAAGCTGTCACCGAACAGGGCGGCAGCATTCTCGGCAATGTGGATGGCATGGATGTCACTGTGGACCATGTGGCCGCCATGCGCGAAGACGAACTCCTCAAGATTGATTACAGTCAGGCGATGGATAAATTTCGCCGTGTCTCGCGCCTCAAGCAAGCCCTGGACCGCCGACCGCCGATTCGCCGGGCCGCTCACTTTCCCAAGCCTGCGCCGCAGACCGCGCCAGCCAAGCTCATTCTCAAGCGGCCGGCGATCGATGTAGAGGCCTTGCGCGCGGCGCTGACTCCCGAGCAGATTTCGACCGAAGAGACCAAGCTCCGCAAAATCGAAGAATCTATCCGCGTATTCGTACGCGTCGCCGATCCTAAGTTCCGCCAGATCGTCCCGATGCGCTTCTTCAATCTGACGCTGACGCCCCAGGAAGCCGATGCCTACTGTGCCGATTACCTCACTGAAAAGAGCGCTCGCGCCGGCGTAGCACGCTTGCTTTTACGCTCCGTCGCTGTTTTTGCCCGCTTAAATACCGAACTCGAAGAATTGAAACGCAGCGGCAATACCCCATCCCTTTGGAAGATGCACGCAGACTCCATCCTCGCGTTGCTGGAAATCGCACGCGGCGTTCACGACAATTCGGCCAAAGCGCTTGCCCAGGCCGAACCGGGCAACGAATCCGAGGAGGCCGCGGCAATCCAGCCGTCGCTCAAGAAGCTGCGTACCTGCTGCGAAATTGCCGTTCGCTCACTCACTGTCGTCCCCGGCGAAAAAGCCAGTGCCGCCAGCGCCAGCTAGTCCTGGCCTCTGACAGTTCGCTGCGGTAATGCCTCGGAGTTCGATATACTTCTGGCAACGCTGACACGTCCGCGAACATCGAAAATGCAAGGAAACTAACTCATGCCAATTCGCAAACTGATTTCTCTCTCGGCCGCGTTCATCTTCATGTGCGCCCTCATTCTTTCTGGCTGCGAACACGGTTCGGTTTCTGTTGTGTATGTGCGTACTCCGCCGCCTCCCCCACTCGTCGAAACCGTAGTCGTTTCGCCCGGCCCAGGCTACTACTGGGTTCAGGGATATCAATCCTGGAACGGTGCGCGCTACGTCTGGGTTCCCGGCCACTACGAGCATGTCCCCGCCGGCCGCCACCGCTGGATTCCCGGCCATTGGGCACACAACGGGCGCGGTTACTACTGGGTCGATGGCCATTGGCGCTAGGCTGACTTCCCACGCGTTGGCTGAAACAAATCCAAAAAATAAAAAGAGACGGACGTTTCCGCCCGTCTCTTTTTTCAAAACTCTTCTCAGCTTAGTTGATGTCGAACTGCTCCTGGTGCAGGGCCGGATCGCTCTTCACGATCACGGTCTTCTTCGTCAGTTCTTCCATTTCCAGCAGCAGCTTGCCGTTGTTGGCCTTTAATGCCTTCGCCACTTCAGGATTGACTCGCAACATCACATCGACATGTTCAAGATGTTTCGCCATCTTCCGCATCTCGATGTATACGTCGTTGCAAATGGTCGGTACCGATTTGACGTAGCCCGTCGATTCGCAATAGGGACAAGGCGTTCCAATCGTCCGCTCCAGCGATTGTTTCACGCGCTTTCTCGTAATCGCCACCAGCCCGAAGTCGTTAAATTGCAGGACCTTGGATGGCGCGCGGTCAGCCCGTAGCGCCTCTTCGAGCGCCTGCATCACGCGCTGACGATTGCGCCGCTCATCCATGTCAATAAAGTCAATGATGATGATGCCGCCCAGATCGCGAAGCCGGATCTGCCGCACAATCTCCTTGATTGCATCCACATTGGTCTTGACGATCGTGTCTTCCAGCCGCGCCGTCTTGCCAACATATTTACCGGTGTTGATATCAATCGCCACCAGCGCTTCGGTCTGATTGATGACGATGTATCCACCGCTCTTCAGCCAGACTTTCGACTTCAGCGCCTTGTTGATTTCGTCGGAGAGCCCGAACTGTTCAAACAAGGGCGTTTCTTTACTGTAGAACTTGATCTTCTTTACCAGCGCCGGTTGGAAGCGGTTGGCAAAACGCAGGACGCGTTCATACTCCTGCTCCGTATCGACCCACACCGCCGAAAAATCCGATGTGACCTGGTCGCGCAAAATCCGCTCGACCACGTTTAGATCGTGATAAATAAGCGTGGGCCCCTTGCCATTTTCCGTGCGGGTTTTGATTTCGTTCCACAAACCTTTCAAGAACCGGATGTCGGCGCGCAATTCTTCTTCATCCGCGCCTTGCGCTGCGGTTCGTACAATGAACCCACCGTGACCGTTTTCCCGTTCACTTTGGATAATCCGTTTCAGCCGTTGCCGTTCCTCTTCCGAAGAAATTTTGCGGGAAACGCCGCCGTGATTCACCGTCGGCATGTAAACCAGAAACCGTCCCGGCAGCGCGATGTGACTCGTAATGCGCGCGCCTTTCTTGCCGATCGGCTCTTTGGCAATCTGCACCAGAATTTCCTGGCCCTCTTTCAGCAGATCACTGATTAACGGAACATTCTGCTGTTCGCGCCGCACGAAACGCCGGCCTCCACGCCGTCCCCGCGGACTGCCTCGTCCTCGGTCAAAACCCTGCCGGGGGGCCCGCTGCGTGTATCCTGCCTGTGAAGATGTCCCGCGCGTTTCGACGCGCGCCTCTAGATTGCCTCCCGCTTCCGCCGCCAGAATGGCTTCCGCTTCCGCTTGGGCTTCGTCGATTTCCGCGTCTTCTGCCTCTTCCTCTTCCTGTTCCACGCCCTGTTCGGTCGCTAACTGATCGCCTTCCTCAAATGCCATCGACGTGCCCGCTGAGAAGGAGTTCACCGTCTCGTCTCCGTCTTCCAGGCTTTCAACTCCCTCTACAGTCAAAGTGCCCGCCTCAGCTGTAATCTCCAAGTCCCGCTCTTCCGGCAACTCACCCGCCGCGTGAACTTCTTCTTCCATCTCGGCGAATTCGGCGTCGTCATCGATCTCTTCGGAATAGTGGGCCAGATCGGCTTCTTCTTCTTCAATTTCCTCTTCCACAATCGCACGCGCTGTCGCCGGAGCCGGCGCCTCTTCCTGCAATGTCTCCGAAGTGCCGAACACCGCAGCCACATTGCGTTCGTGCTGCCGCTTCATTTCGCGGTCCCAATCATCGGATTCAATTTCCCGCACTCTTTTCTCTTCAGCCTTTCGGATCGCAGCGGCATCGGTCCCTTCACCGGTCTTCAGCGCAAATAACGGCTCATCATCGGGGAATTTCTCCCCTAACGGAATGTTGTTATTTTCCTGCGATGCCGCTGGCTCTTCATAGCGCGAACGAGCCGGTGCTGACGCCGCACCCGCCATCCGCGAATATTTGGAAATGGATTCCCCGGGCAGGATAATCGGCTGATATCCCGGTGGTGGTCCAAAATCTCCACGCTCTGGGCGGTTGGTGCGCGCTTGAAATTCCGGGCGCGTGCTTTCTCGTGGCTCATCTGAAGCGGGCCGCGTAGATCTCTCCGGCCGCTCGCCCCGGCGTCCGCGCCGTCGTCGCCGTCCCCGTAATCCACCTCGGTCTTCGCGCTCACGCGATTCACCGTTGTGGCCTTCGCGCGCCTCCGATTCGAGCCCCGCTGGCAGCTCGGGCGAGTCCAAGCTAACCCCAGCCGCCGCTTCTGTTTCATTCGAGGCGGCAACAGCTTGTGGTCGCGGCCTACGCTCTTGCGCATTTCTTTCTGGTCTTTCGTGCGCTGGTTTTTCGTGCGATGCCCCATTCGTAGGCCGTCCAGTGGGAACATCATCCATATCTTCGCTGTCTTCCAACTCCATAAAGTCGGAGACATACAGGAACGCGTCGCGTTCAAGGCCAATATCCACAAATGCCGATTGCATTCCAGGCAGAACGCGTGTCACGCGTCCCTTGTAGATGGATCCAGCGAGGGTGTATTCATTCTCGCGTTCGAGGTAAACTTCCGCGAGTAAATCGTCCTCCACCATGCCCACCTTCGTCTCGTGCGGCGTGGTAGATACAAACAGTTCTTTCGTCATGCGAACTCCCGTTCCGGGCCGTTATGCGGCCGCGGATTTCACCGGAGCGGGCAAAGAAGGAAACAGACGGGATTAATGCGGAGATCGCTCGGCCTTCGCAAGGCAACACTCATTCTCCGGAGTTTTCTCCGAAGCCGGCATGCCTGCGTGGTGTTGATAATCTTTTGCACTTGACGCTTTTGCGCTGTTCCGGGTTTGTGACCGCTCTCTCTCGGAAGATGTCTCCGGAGGGGGCCGTTACCTGTCCGTCATTGCGCCAGCTTCAATCCTGTCCGGCTGCTTCTAACCCTGGCCGGTGAGTGCCCTTCTTTACGTGAGGGCGACCGTTATCTTAAATTTATGTAACTCTTTATCTTGCAAATACTTTGCTCAATGTTGTGGCGCCCGGTTGGCGCAAATTTCGTTTATTCTTTTATTCGACCGTTCAGTTCACGAATCGGCGCATGCGGACATTCATTACCATGCCCAGTGCCAGGAACATGAACAGCACAGAAGACCCGCCGTAACTCATTAATGGCAAAGGAATTCCGGTGACCGGCATAAAGCCAACCACCATGCCGACGTTGACCAGTATGTGGAAGCTAAGCACAGCCACCACCCCCATCACTACAAACGTGCCCGCACGGTCGGGTGCGGTTTGCGCGTTCTGCGTCAAACGTACCAGCACCACAAAGTATAGCAGTAACAGCCCCAAAGCGCCTACAAATCCATGTTCCTCCGCAAATGCCGCGAAAATGAAGTCCGTTTGCGGCACCGGCAGAAAATCAAGGTGCGTCTGCGACCCATTCCTGCTTCCCCAAATCCCCCCTGAACCTATCGCAATCTTCGACTGATTCACCTGATACCCGGAGCCCTGCGCATCCGCTTCCGGAGACATAAAACTCGTCAACCGCTCTCTTTGATAAGGCTTCAGCACGTGCAAGGCCACCGGCATCAACAGCGCCCCCACCAAAACCACGGCCCCCGCCTGCCTCCAACTCAGTCCCCCCAGGAACAACCCCATCACCGCGATCGGAAAATACGTCAGCGCCGTTCCCAAGTCCGGCTGCGCCAGAACCATCAACATCGGGACGCCAACCAAAGCTCCCGCCTTCATAAAATCGGTCCAGCTCAACTCCCGATTCTGCATTTCCGCAAAATACTTGGCCACCGCCAGAATCAAAATCAACTTCACCCACTCCGACGGCTGAAAGTGATTTCCTCCCGGCAATTTCACCCACCGCCTCGCACCCAGATACTTCTGCCCAAACACCATCACCGAAAGCAGTGCTGTGATACACGCGATATACATCCAGTGCACACCGTCCAGTAATTTCTGATAGCTGATGAAGCTCATCAAAAACATCGCGCCCACGCCGCCCGCAATCCAGTAAACCTGTCTGATGTGCGAACCGGCAAACTTTGTGTGCTCCGTCGCGCTGTGGATCTCCATCACACCCAGCCCGCAAATGATCAGCACAAACAGCAGTAGAACCCAGTCAAAATCGCGAAATGATATATATCTCGACATAAATTAATGGTTTGTCATTTCTAGCAAAGTGTCATCCTGAGCGCGCGGAACCTTCACTCTGTGAAGATTCCCAAGTCGAAGGACCTGCTTTTTTCCTACCGCACTCCCGTCGCCATCTCCCTCGGCTTCCCTACATCCACGACGAATTTCCCCGCCTTCAACTCCTCATCCGGAGTCGCCCACACAGCACCCACTTCCACCCTCTTTTTTTCACCCGCCAACTTTGGCTGCGCCCGCTGCTTCTCTTCCACATAAGCGCGAATCACCTGTGCCGCCGCTCGTGCAGCGAGATATCCATGCTCACCTTCTTCTAACAACACACACACCACAATCTCCGGATTCCTTCTCGGCTCCACGCCCGCAAACCAGCCGTTGTCTTTAAATTGCGTCTTCCCTGCCGCGCCCATCTTCGCTTTCAGCGCGTTGCTGATCGTTTGTGCGCTCCCCGTCTTGCCCGCAAAATCAATTCCCTGCAAATGCGATAACGCCGCCGTTCCTCCCGGATTTACCACGTCTGCCATCGCATCCGTAATAATTTCCCAATTCTTCGGATCAATCGGCACATCCACCCGCTCCGGAACCGTGGATGCCGGGACCACATTCGCCGGCAACTCATTCGGGAATGCAACATGCGGCCGCACGAGCTGACCTCCACTCGAAATCGCTCCAATCGCACGCGCCAACTGGATCGGCGTCGCCGCCACAGCTCCTTGACCAATCCCCACCGAAATCGTCTCGCCGGCAAACCACTTCTGCCGGTAATTTTTCAACTTCCATTCTTCTGACGGCATCAACCCGCTGGCCTCCTGCGGCAAATCAATTCCCGTCTTCTGCCCGAGCCCAAACATGGTCGCGTACTTCGCAATCCTCTCAATCCCCAGCTTTTCCGCCAGCGTATAAAAGAACACGTCGCAGGATTGATAAATCGCCTTCGAAATATCCACCAGCCCGTGAGTCCGGTGCTCCGCCACCACCCAGCATTTGAAATAGCGCCCGTAAAATACCGCGCCGCCATTGCAAATGACGTGCATGTCCTCCGCAATCCCTTCCTGCATCCCCGCCGTCGCCATGATGATCTTGAACACCGATCCCGGCGCCAACTGAGCTTGTATAGCTTTGTTCAATAACGGATGATCCGCATCTGTCACCAGCTTTGTCCACTGGTCCTTCGACACTCGCACTGCAAAATCATTCGGATCGAACGTCGGCCGGCTCACCATTGCCAGAATTTCCCCGGTCCGCGGATCCATCGCCACCACCGCGCCATTTCGACCTTCCAGCGCTTGTTCGGCCGCAATCTGCAAATCAATATCCACGGTCAGCCGCAGCGGCTTGCCAGCCTCTGCAGGAATCTCCGCCAATTGCCCCACTTCTTTGCCGTGGCTGTTCACCAGCACTTGCCGCGATCCGTTCTTCCCCATCAGCACCGAGTTGTATTCCAGTTCGACGCCCGACTTCCCCACCACATCGCCCGGATTGTAAAACTCCCACTGCGGCTGGTTCAGCATGTCTTCACTGACCTCGCCGACATACCCGATCAGGTGCGCCATAAATCCACCCTTCGGATACAGCCGCCGGTGCGCCATGATCGTGTCGAGCTCGGGGAGTTCGTTGCGATGCGCTTCAATGAACGCCAGTTCATCTGGCGTAATGTCGTCCTTCAAATAAATCGGCTCATACTGCGGCATGGACGCCATCCGATGAACGCGCTCCCTCACCTCCTTCACTTCCATGTGCAACCCTTGCGCAATTAAATCGGCGTCCGCATTCAAATCGCGCGAAGAATCGCGCAGCAGCAACGCCGTATAGGAAGGATAGTTATCGACAATCGTTCGCCCATTGCGATCCAGAATTCTTCCCCGCGGCGCGAGAATCGGGACGTCGCGCGTGCGGTTTTTCTCCGCCAGCGACGCGTACGAATCGCTCTGCGACACTTGCAGACGCCACAAGCCATACGCCAGAATCAGAAAAATTCCGAGAACGCCGTATTGCACCGCGGTGAGGCGGGTCGTCGAGACTTTTTCGTCGCGCCCGTACATGAATTACCTGGCCAGCATTTCCTTTAGGGTTGTCTCAATTGTACCGCTGGATACACACCCCGCATGCGGGTGATAGTGACGGAAGTCACTCGCTTGCCAGCCTACCGTAGTACCCCGACCTGCCCCGCGACCACGCGGTTCCGGCCCTCGGTCTTGGCCTGAAACATTCTTTCGTCGGCCACGGCAAACAATTCGCCAGCTTCCACTCCATCGTCTGGATAGCTGGCCAACCCGGCACTGATCGTCATCTGGACCACCCCGCCGCGCGTGGGCAATTCAATCGGAGTGCTCGCAATCAATTCGCGTAAGTATTCGAGCTTTCCGTACGCCGTTTCAATTTCGGTTTCCGGCAGGATGATCACAAACTCTTCGCCGCCATACCTCCCTGCCGTATCGCTTTGCCGGAACGAATCCCCCAGCATGCTGCCGATTTTCCGCAAAACCACGTCGCCCGACAAGTGTCCGTAGGTGTCGTTCAGCGACTTGAAGCGGTCAGCGTCAATCACCGCGATCGTAAGGACTTTGCCATATCTCCGCGCCCGGCTGAGTTCTACGGCAAAGCGTTCATCCACATAACCGCGGTTGAATAACCCAGTCAGGTGATCGCTGGTGGCCATTTGCAGCAACTTTTGGCTGCGCGCCACCAAGGCGACGCTTAGCGCCGACGCGGTCACCATCATCACCATGCGCCCTACCTGGTCCGGCCAACTGAACAAACCGTAGGGATAAGGCGCATACACCGCGCTATTCAGGTTCCAATGCGTTGCTGCAAAGCGCACAATCGCGAAATACTCGCCGAACGCCAGCAGGCCCGCCGTGATGCAAACCCGCTTGTCGTAGCGCAGGCTGGTGCTGCCGATGGCCAGAAAGTAGCCCTCAAAAACCACGCGGCTGTTCACCGCGGTGTGCGGCTGGTTCATCAGCAGGAACAGACCTAACGCAATGCTCACCAGCGTAACGTCAGAGCCGCTGCTGGCAAAACTCAGCCACCAGGGGTTGTACTCCCGCGAAATCAGCAAATATACGAGCAGCGAGAAAATGAACGTGGCCGCCGAAAGGCTCAGCCCGACCAGCGCCTCTTTCGGCCCCACCGGTGGCAGAAAGATGGTATCTAGCAGGGGAATCAGCAGCAGGCCCGTAGCCAGCCCCAGCCGGATCTTCGCCACCAGCAATTCGCCCGCCGCGCCCGCTTCGGCAATGACCGGATCGGGCCGCGACCACAGGGATTTGAGGATGCTCCTGAAACTGAAATTCATAGCTGGGGGCCGAACATCGGGGCTGTAAATCTGCTTCTCTAATTCCCGGATCGCAAAATCCGAGCCGTAGAATCCAGGCCGCAAAATCTGGAGCCATAAGATTAAAAGCCTCGTGCCCACTTGGCAATGGAAATCAAAAGCCGGGCACCGCCGAAGCCGCTTCCCACTCCACGTTTTCATCCGCGCACGCTTGAATCTTGTCCACAATCCCCGCGCCTTTAAACAACTCCCACGCCTCGCAATAAGCTCGATACTTCGCCCGCTCCAGCTTCGGATAAAGCGCAATGCTTCCCTGTCCCGTAATCTTTTCCGCCGGAATGATGTACCACTCATCCTCCGGAATCACATACGCCGCCAGAAAATCGAACGCTCCCTCTTCATACGGCCCATTGCTCCCTCGCGTCGAACACGAATACCCGCCTCGATCCACAAACATGGTGGACTTCACCTGCACCCGCGCAACCGACCCGTTGTATTCCACCAAAAAGTCATACCGTGATACCTCGCCCCAGGGCTTGCTCACGCACAACCCCTGCTCCGTCGCCTTGGTCATAAACTTCAACTCCGCCCACTCCCCCCGCAACTTCGCATGTTTAATCTTTTCCCCACCACCCGGTTTTTTCTTGTTTGCTTTCATCTGTTACCTCTCACCCCGCACCAACCATCACTTTCTGTCATCCCGAAGATCCGGGTTCTCACCAGCGGACCGAGGGATCTCGCGCGCAGCTTGCCAACTCTATTCCCCCTTGTCATTCCGAGCCATCCGCAGTCGCGCTAGCGACGAGGATGGGCGTAGGAATCTGCTGCTTGTTCACCCCCAAAAACAAATGCGCGGCCCTTTACCGGACCGCGCACCCTACTCACGTATCTTAAATTTCCTCTTTTCCGCATCCCTCCGTCAACTATTTCGACGCCAATTCTGCCCTTCTGATTATTCCCAATTCCCAAAATGGGAAAAGCCCCGCCGTCCCAATTGGCATGCGTCTCCACCGCCGAGGCTGCCCCACCATTTCGCGCCTTCTGCGAAAGGGTGGGCGGCGAGGGCTACGACAAAAACATTCTCAACAAGACGGATCAATAGATCTGGGACTATGAAATCCCCACTCAAGCCAAAGTACGGCTTGAATGGGCCACCCGTCCTACCGTGCGCTCTGGTTTGCGCGTGGTTTCGATGCGCCGCTTCTCAGTTACGACCACGAAACCGCCGCCGCTGGCGCCCAAGCCGACAAAATTTCATGGAGCGCCCATGTCGAAGAATTTGAGCGCGTGCGTCTGGCAACGGTTTCGCTTTTCGCCAACATGCCGCAAGAGGCGTGGTCGCGCGCAGGTATCGTCAGCGGCAACCGCTTTACCGTCCGTGCGCTCGCCTTCATGGTTCCGGGGCATGTCACCCGCCATCTGAATATTCTGCGCGAGCGGTATTTGTAATCCGTGTCGCCGTTTTTAGAACCAACCGGGGGTGCCCCGCTTCTCGCCGCCTTTGCGAGAAGTGGGCGATGGGGGCTGGCTACCTTTGGTTCGATTGCCGTTTGAATATCACGAAAGAGGCTGCCCCACCATTTCGCGCTGTTTTGCGAAAGGGTGGGCGGCAATGGCTCGGACAAAGAGTCAGACACGAAGATTCGCATCACCCTCGACTCCACCTTCAAATCCGCATAAACTTCCGCTATGCGCTTTTCTCGGTTACTGCTGGCCTTTGCCGTTCTGACGAGACTTGCCGGTTCGCAGACTTCACCCGCAAAAACTCACGCGCAGGTTCACACACTCAAAGTGACGATTCTTTCCACCATGCTCGCCGATCCGGGCATGGGCGAGTGGGGATTCTCCGCCCTCGTCGACGCCGACGGCCATCGCGTACTCGTGGATACGGGCAATCGTCCAAACACCGTGCTGCAAAACGCAAAAGAGTTGGGCATCGATCTCTCCACCGTGCAGGACGTGATTCTCACCCACAATCACGATGACCATGTCGGCGGCCTGATGACCTTGCGCCGTGAATTGATGAAACAAAATCCGGCCGCGCTATCGCGCGCGCACGTCGCCACCGGAATTTTCTACAGCCGTCCCGGCGCCAAAGGCGGCGAAGACAACCCCATGATCGCCATCAAGAAAGATTACGAGGCCACGGGCGGCAAATTTATTGTCCACGATCACGCCGAAGAAATTTTCCCCGGCGCATGGCTCACCGGCCCTGTCCCTCGCGTCTATCCCGAGCACAACTGGAGCGCCATCGGCAAAGTGCAAACCCCGGCTGGTTTGGTGGAAGACAACATTCCGGAAGATCAGTCGCTGGTCATCAACACGCCGCAGGGGCTCGTCCTGATTTCAGGTTGTGGACACGCCGGCGTCATCAATACGATGACCATGGCCGAAGGCGAATTTCCCAATGAGCCGGTTTTCGCCATCCTCGGCGGCTTTCATCTCTTTCCCGCCACCGATGCGCAGGTGGATTGGACCGCCGACAAGCTTAAAGGCTTCGGCACTTCCTACCTGCTGGGCGCGCACTGCACTGGGATTGACAGTGTGTACCGCATCCGCCAGCGCATGGGCTGGCCGCGCGGCTCCGCTGTCGTCGGCGCAATCGGCGCGACATTCGTGCTGGGCGAAGGCATCCATCCGGGCGCGTTGGCGCGGTAGATTCCGAGGATAGATTCAGGTGAAGGATGGCGCACCGCTGTTGCAAAGGCACGACGACCCCTAAGCGAACTCCAGCCGCTTCAGCTTGATGCGATCGCGGACTCGGCTCAAATCGTAATGGGCTTGTTGTGTCAGCCAGGTTTCCGCTCTTCCGCCAAAAACTTGTGAGAGGCGCACTGCCATCTCCGGAGAAATCCCACGCTTCCCGTTGACCAGTTCAGACAGGGTCGTGCGTGTAACGCCCAGTGCCGCTGCCGCGTCGGTAATAGTCAAGTTCAACGGCTCGATGCATTCGCGCAACACAAAGCCGCCGGGGTGCGGCGGATTTTTCATCGGCATGGTTAAATCCTCCCTAGTGATAGTCAAGATAGTCCACATCAAACGCGTCTCCCTCGGAGAAGCGGAAAATTACGCGCCAATTGGCCCGCACTGTGACTGCCCAGAAATCCTTCCAATCGCCCTTAAGCGGGTGCAGCCGAAAACCGGGCAAGTCCATGTCTTTGACCGAACTGGCGGCGTCCAGACGGACCAAAATATCGCGCAGCTTCACCGCATGCTCCCGTATTATGCCGCGCGGGTCGTCATCATCGTAAAGGCGTTTCAGCCCTTTGTGACGGATGGACCGAACCATCCCCTAGCGTAATGCGTAACGTAACGCATGTCAACGTATTGCAGCAAAAAAAGGGCGGCTCTCGCCGCCCCCTCTTCTATTGAAACTCGAAATCTAATACCAGAAACTACGTTCCCTCGCTCCAACCCGCCAGATACTCTTCCTGCTCGGGCGTGAGTTTGTCGATCTTGATGCCCATGGATTCGAGCTTCAATTTCGCCACGCGCTTGTCAAGGTCCGCCGGCACGGTATAAACCTTCTTTTCGAGCGTCTTGTAATTCTTCACCATGTATTCGACCGAAAGCGCCTGATCGGCAAAGCTCATGTCCATCACCGATGCCGGATGACCTTCAGCGGCGGCCAAATTAATCAGCCGTCCTTCACCGAGCAAATTGATCTTGCGGCCATCTTTCAAGGAATACTCATCGACGCCCACACGCGTCTGCCGCTTCGACGACGACGCTTTTTCGAGCGCCGGAATATCGATTTCGACATTGAAGTGTCCGGAGTTTGAAATAATCGCGCCGTCTTTCATCACGTCGAAATGCTGTTTGGCCAGCACGTTCTTGTTCCCGGTCACGGTGCAGAAAACGTCGCCCAGTTTCGCGGCTTCTTCCATGGCCATCACGCGGAAACCATCCATCACCGCTTCCAGCGCCTTCGTCGGATCGATTTCCGTAACGATCACTTCAGCGCCCGCTCCACGCGCCCGGCTTGCCAGGCCACGTCCGCACCAGCCGTAGCCGGCGACCACAAATTTCGATCCCGCCAGCAGGAAGTTGGTCGCGCGAATGATGCCGTCAATTGTGGACTGACCCGTTCCATAGCGATTATCAAAGAGATGCTTGGTGTCGGCGTCGTTCACCGCGATGATCGGGAATTTGAGCACGCCTTCTTTTGCCATCGCCCGCAGCCGGATCACGCCGGTCGTGGTTTCTTCCGTTCCACCAATTACGCCGGTGAGCACTTCCGTGCGCTTGGTGTGCAGAATGGTCACGAGATCTGCGCCGTCATCCATGGTGATCTGAGGCTTGTGGTCGATCGCCGCGATGATGTGGCTGTAGTAGCTGTCGTTGTCTTCGCCTTTGATTGCAAACACTGGAATGTTGTGGTCGCGCACCAGGCTGGCCGCAACGTCATCCTGCGTGGATAGAGGATTCGAAGCGCAGAGAACGACATCCGCTCCGCCGTCGCGCAGGCAGATGGCCAGGTTCGCCGTTTCCGCAGTCACGTGCAGGCAAGCCGAAATGCGAATGCCCTTGAGTGGCTGGTTCTTGATGAACTCTTTGCGGATAATCTGAAGCACTTTCATCGACTGGTTCGCCCAGTCAATGCGCTTCTTGCCAATGTCGGCCAGTTCGATATTTTTTACATCACAATTTGCCGGTGTGGTTGCCATTACTTCTCCTGTGGCGCGCTATGAACGCTTATTTGAGTTCCAACTCACTTTTTATAAAAACCGCCCTAACCATCTTGTCATTCCGAGCCGTTCGTAGCGGAAGCGAGAACGAGCGGAGGAATCTGCTTTTTTGAAATCCTAAATGAACGGGCCTGCCCCACCATTTTCGCGTTCTTTGCAAAAAGGGTGGGATCTAACTTTCGAAGTTGGGTGCCCCATGTCTCGCTGTCTTTGCGAGACATGGGATAAATCGAAATCTACTTTCTCGCTCCGACCGGCTGCTTCAATCCCGCTTCTTCAGCCAGCTTTGCAGCCTTGTCAGTCGCTTCCCATGTGAAATCTTTGTCGCTGCGCCCGAAGTGCCCGTAAGCCGCGGTCTTGCAATAGATCGGACGGCGGAGATTCAGCGAGTCGATGATCCCCTTGGGATTTAGCTTGAAGTTCTTGCGAATCAAATCAGGAATGATATTCTTGTCCACTTTCTCAGTGCCGAACGTGTCCACCAGAATACTCACCGGCTCCGCTACGCCAATAGCATACGCAAGCTGCACTTCGCAACGGTCTGCGAGGCCTGCCGCGACAATGTTCTTCGCAATGTATCGCGCCATATAAGCAGCCGAGCGGTCAACTTTCGTCGGGTCTTTTCCACTAAATGCCCCGCCCCCGTGACGGCCCATGCCGCCATAGGTATCCACGATGATCTTTCGTCCGGTCAGCCCTGTATCGCCCATCGGGCCGCCAATCACAAATCGTCCCGTCGGATTGATGTGATATTTCGTGTCTTCATCCAGAAGATGAGCCGGCAGGACGGCCTGAATCACGTGCTTCAAAATGTCCGCCCGGAGCTCGTCGTTTCCAATTGTCTCCGCGTGCTGCGTCGAAATCACAACCGCGTCAATTCGCTTTGGCTGATGGTTCGCGTCATACTCCACCGTCACCTGCGATTTCCCATCCGGCCGCAAATAAGACAGCTTCCCGTTCTTTCTGACTTCCGTCAGTCGCATCGTCAGCTTGTGCGCCAGTGAGATCGGCGTCGGCATCAATTCTTCATTTTCGTTGCACGCATACCCAAACATCATTCCCTGGTCGCCGGCGCCGCCGGTGTCCACGCCCATGGCGATGTCGCCGGACTGCTTGTTGATGGTCGAAATGACGGCGCAAGTGTTGGAGTCGAAGCCGTAGA